>NZ_LSJW01000236.1:0-25250 GCF_001557335.1 Microbacterium sp. CCH5-D1 | reverse complement strand
CGCGGTGCGACATGGCCGGTGAGGAGTCCGGAGACGAACCGGTGCTGTGGCGGGATCGAGGCGTTCAGCTCCGCGAGCGTCTCGTCGGACGGACGCTCCCCCAGCGGCGGCACCTCATCGGTGCCGTACTGCACACCCGGCTCGGGCAGGAAGACCACCCCGGTCTCGAAGATCGCGAGGTCGGTGAGCCCGCGGGAGATGTTGCGGTGCGCGGTCTGCAGCAGACCGGGGATCAGCGACCGGCGCAGGTACGGCGCCTGCCCGTCGAGCGGATTCGCCAGACGGATGCTCGGCAGGTGCTCGCCCGACGCGGAGCCGTGCAGATCGTTCTGCGCCTCCGTGGTGAACGGGAACGACGGCGTCTCGACCAGCCCCGCAGCAGCCAGAGCATCGGCCACGCGGCGGCGGCCCTGCTGGTGCGCGGTGAGGCCGCGCCCGGAGGGAGGCGTCGGCAGCACCGAGGGGATGCGGTCGAGCCCGTGGATGCGGGCGACTTCCTCGGCGAGCGTCCACTTGTCGGTGAGGTCGGGGCGCCAGGTCGGCGGGATGACCGTCCACCCGCCCTGGGTCCCTGAGCCGGTCGAAGGGCTGACCTCCGCGCCGATCGTCGTCAGCGCACCGGTGATCTCTTCATCGGTGTAGTCGACGCCGATGAGCCCCTGCACGAAGCCGGCGGGCAGCTCGATCTCCGCGACGAAGACCTCGGTGAACAGTGCGCCGCCCTCCTCCGTGAGCGTGCCCCCGGCGAACTCGACCATGAGGTCGGCCGCGCGCCGGGCCGCGACGAAGGGGATCAGCGGGTCGACGCCGCGCTCGAAACGCTTGGACGCCTCACTGGGCAGCTTGTGACGACGAGCCGAACGGGCGATCGTGGTCGGGTCGAAGCTCGCCGCCTCGATCATCACGTTCCGGGTGGAGTCGCTCATCTCCGTCGTACCGCCGCCCATGACGCCGGCCAGACCGATCGGACCCGACTCGTCTGTGATGAGCAGGTCTTCGGTGTGCAGCGCGCGCTCGACGCCGTCGAGGGTGGTCATCTTCTCGCCCTCGTGCGCGCGGCGAACCGTGATCCCCCCGGTGAGCTTGTCGAGGTCGTAGCCATGCAGCGGCTGTCCGAGCTCGAGCATCACGTAGTTGGTGATGTCGATGAGCACGCCCAGCGACCGCATGCCGGCGAGGCTGAGCCGCGCCACCATCCACGGAGGAGTCGGACGTGAGGGATCGACGTCGCGGACGACGCGGGTCACGAACTCGCTGGCGCCGACGTTCCCACGCACAGGTGCGACGTCGTCGACCACGGTCGTGTGTCCGGTGCCCGGCTGGAGTTCGGCGAAGTCGCGCTCCGCCGGGTCGTGGAAGGTCGCTCCGGTCGCGTGCGCGTACTCACGAGCCACCCCGCGCAGGGAGAAGGCGTAACCGCGGTCGGGCGTGACGTTGATCTCCACCGCGACGTCGTCGAGGCCGAGCAGGGCGATCGCGTCGGTGCCGACGGGCGCATCGATGCCGAGGTCGGACAGCACGACGATGCCGTTGTGCTCGTCACCGAGTCCCAGCTCGCGCGCAGAGGCGATCATGCCGTCCGACACATGACCGTAGGTCTTGCGGGCGGCGATCGGGAACGGACCGGGCAGCACCGCACCGGGCAGGGTCACGACGACCTTGTCCCCGACGACGAAGTTGTGCGCGCCGCAGACGATGCCACGGATGCCGCCGTTCGCCTCGCCGACGTCGACCTGGCACCAGTTGATGGTCTTGCCGTTGGACTGGGGCTCCGGCTCGAGCGAGACGACTTGGCCGACCACCACGGGGCCCGTGATGTCGAAGCGGTGCACGTCCTCCTCTTCGAAGCCGACGGTCACCAGGGCCGCGAGGACATCCTCGGGCGTGGCGTCCGCTGCCAGATCGACGTACTCACGCAACCACGAAAGCGGGACGCGCATCACACCACCATCCCGTACTGCTCGCTGAATCGGACATCGCCCTCGGCCATGTCGCGCATGTCCTGGACGTCGCTGCGGAACATCAGGCCCCGCTCGATGCCCATGCCGAACGCGAAGCCGCTGTATTCCTCCGGATCGATCCCTGCCGCGCGCAGCACGTTCGGGTTGACCATGCCGCAGCCGCCCCACTCGATCCAGCGCGCACCGCCCTTGAAGGTGGGGTGCCACAGATCGAGCTCGGCGGACGGCTCGGTGAAGGGGAAGTAGTTGGTGCGGAAGCGCGTCTTGGCCTCGGGGCCGAAGAGCAGCTTCGCGAAGTGGTCGAGCGTGCCCTTGAGGTGCGCCATCGTGATGCCCTTGTCGATCACGAGTCCCTCGAACTGCGTGAACACCGGCAGGTGCGTGGCGTCGAACTCGTCGGTGCGATACACCCGGCCGGGGCACAGCACGTAGATGGGCACCTCGCGGTCGAGCATCGAGCGCACCTGCACCGGGCTCGTGTGCGTGCGCATCACGAGGTGACGCGAGGGCGGGTCCACGTAGAACGTGTCCTGCTCCTGGCGTGCGGGGTGGTCCACATCGAAGTTCAGTGCGTCGAAGTTGAACCACTCGTGCTCGAGCTCCGGTCCCTCCGCGATCTCCCAGCCCATGCCGACGAAGATGTCGCACACCTGGTCCTGCAGGAGCGTGAGCGGGTGTCGGGCGCCGACGCGCGTGCGCGAGGGCACGGCGGTGATGTCCACCCGCTCGGACTCGAGGCGCGCGGCGACCTCGGCCTCGGCGAGCTCGGCCTCCTTCGCGGCCAGCGCCTGGGTCACCTGCCCTCTCCCCTGGCCCACGAGCTTGCCGAATGCGGCCTTGTTCTCGGGAGCGACCTGGCGCATCGAGGCGTTCAGTACCGCGAGCGGCGATCCGTCGGCGACGTGTGCGGCGCGGGCTGCTTTCAGCTCGGCGGTGTCGGCGGCTGCGGCGATCGCCGCGAGGGCATCGGCAACAGCGGACTCGACCGCTTCCGGGGTGATTTCAGGAGACTCTGACACGAGAATCGAGTCTACCGGGGGCGTGCGGGTCCCTTTCGCGGATCAGCGCGCCTTCTCGGACCCATCTCCCTGCAGCACGATGAGCGAGGTGTTGGTCTCGCCTCCGTGCTGGCGGGGATCCGGCACCGCAGGCCCTGCCTTCGGCGAGCGCTTGGCACGCTTCTGCAGGCGGTAGGCGATGTAGGAGAGCAGGAGACACACGGCCACGTACATCGATCCGCCGACGATCGCCGCGGGGATCAGCGGGGAGCCGTAGGGCGCCTGGTTGCCGATCTGGTTGATGACGTAGAGGAGCTCCTTGTACGTGATGATGAAGCCGAGCGCGGTGTCCTTGAGCGCCACGACGAGCTGCGCGATGATCACCGGCATCATGGCCCGGACGGCCTGCGGGATCAGGATGAAGTACATCACCCCGGTCTTCCGCAGTCCGATCGCGTAGCCGGCCTCCTTCTGCCCGCGCGGCAGCGACTCGATCCCGGCACGGAGCACCTCGGCGAGCACGGAGCCGTTGTAGACGATCAGGGCGATCACGACGGCCCAGTACGGCGGCATCTTCACGCCGATCACCGGAAGGCCGTAGTACAGCAGCATCATGAGGATGAGCACGGGCACCGCTCGCAGCACCTCGATGATCCACCGGACCGGCTCACGCACCCAGGCGTGCTCCGAGAGGCGGCCGATGCCGAGAAGGAAACCGAGGACGATGGATCCGACGCCGGCGACCGCGAACGCGGCCAGCGTGGCCAGCAGGCCTTCGCCGAAGCGGACCCAGACCGCGGAGAACGTGAAGATGTTCCACTTCTCTGCGGAGAACTGCCCGGTGGCGAACAGCCTCCACACCACCCAGCCGAGCACCGCGAGGACCACGAGCACCGTGGCGACTCCGATGAGCCTGTTGCGGGCGACGGCACGGGGGCCGGGGACGTCGAAAAGGACGGAACTCATCGCGCGATCCTCCACTTGTTCTCGAGAACGCGCTGCACCCAGGCGAGCAGCAGCACCAGCACCACGAACAGGACCATGACCCACAGGAGCACGACGAGCGCGTTCTCACCGCGTTCGCTGAGCGCCGCGCGGATGGTGCCGAGGTTGACGACCGAGAACCCTGCGGCCACCGTGGTGTTCTTCATGAGGGCGATGAGCACGCTCATCATGGGCGGGACGACGGAGCGCGTCGCCTGCGGCAGCACCACGTAGCGCATGACCTGGCCGAAGTTCAGGCCGATCGCCCGTGCGGCTTCCGCCTGGCCGACCGGCACGGTGTTGATGCCGGCTCGCAGCGCCTCCGCCACATAGGTCGCGGTGTAGATGCCGAGCGCGATCACGGCCAGCAGCAGGGAGTTCACCCGCTCCCCCAGCAGGATCGGAAGGCAGAAGGCGAAGAAGAACATGACCAGGGTCAGCGGTGTGTTGCGGATCCAGTTCACGTACACGCCACCGACGGCGCGGGCGATCGGAACCGGCGAGACACGTGCGGCCCCGACGATGAGTCCGAGGACCAGCGCGATGATGCCGCCGCCGAGGAACAGCACGATGGTTCCCCACAGTGCCTCTCCCCAGAGGTCGAGGTGGTCGGAGATGACTCCCACTGCTGCTCCTGTCGATTCGGGTTCTCGAAAGTGTCCTGCATGAGCGGGGCGGCCGACCATGCCGACCGCCCCGCGGAGATCAACCGACCGGGTCGACCTCGGGCTGCGTCGCCTTGACGCCGGAGGCGCCGAGGTTGTTGTCGAAGATCTGCTGCCAGATCTCGCCACCGTCGGTCAGCTGCGTGTTGAAGTACTCCACGAGGGCGTCGTCACCCTTGGCGACGCCGATGCCGTAGCGCTCCTCGCTGAAGGGCTCACCGACGACCTTGAGGTTGTCCGGGTCCTGAGCCGCGTAGCCGATGAGGATCGCCTCATCGGTGGTGACCGCGTCCACCTGGCCGTTCTTCAGGTCCTCGACGCACTTCGAGTACGTGTCGTACTCCTTGGTGGGCACGTCGGGGTAGTTCGTCTTGATGTTCTGGATCGGCGTCGAGCCGGTCGCCGAGCAGACGGTCGTCGAGGAGTCGAGGTCGTCGACGCTCTTGATATCGCTGTCAGCTGCCACGAGGAGGCCCTGACCGGTGACGAAGTACGGACCGGCGAAGGAGATCTGCTCCTTGCGCTTGTCGGTGATGGAGTAGGTGCCGACGTAGTAGTCGATGTCGCCGTTCACGATGGCCTGCTCGCGGTTCGCGGAGGCGATCGCCTGGAACTCGATCTTCTCCGGGTCGACACCGAGCGATGCCGCCATCCAGCGGGCGATGTCGACGTCGAATCCGGTGCGGTCACCGGTCACGGGGTCGAGGTAGCCGAGACCGGGCTGGTCCTCCTTGACGCCGACCTTGATCTTTCCGGACGACTCGATCCGGTCGAACGTCGGGCTGCCGTCGATGCTGACGTCGGTCAGGACGGTCCAGGGCGTGCTGCTGGAGGAGTCACCTTCGTCGCCGCCTTCCGGGGCTCCCGTGCTGGACGGGGTTCCGCTGTTGCAGGCGGTGAGCGTCAGCAGCGCGGCTGCCGCGATTCCGATGCCTGCCAGTGTCCGTGTGCGTCGCATGTGCGTCTCCTTCGTGTGCTGTGTGTGCAGGGTCTGTGTGTGAGTGTGCGGGCGCGTCAGTGCGTGAGGAGCTTCGAGAGGAAGTCCTTGGCGCGATCGCTCTTCGGGTTCGTGAAGAACTCCTCGGGAGTCGCCTCCTCCACGATCCGTCCGTCCGCCATGAACACGACGCGGTCGGCGGCCTTGCGCGCGAAGCCCATCTCGTGCGTGACGACGATCATCGTCATCCCGTCCTGGGCGAGTTCGACCATGACGTCGAGCACCTCGTTGATCATCTCGGGGTCGAGCGCACTGGTGGGCTCGTCGAACAGCATCACCTTGGGCTGCATCGCGAGAGCGCGGGCGATGGCCACGCGCTGCTGCTGACCACCGGAGAGCTGGGCAGGGAGCTTCGAGGCCTGCTGGGCCACGCCGACGCGCTCAAGCAGCATCATCGCCTCCTTCTCGGCGTCGGCCTTCTTGATGCCGCGCACCTTGATCGGCCCGAGAGTCACGTTCTCGAGGATCGTGAGGTGGGCGAAGAGGTTGAACGACTGGAAGACCATGCCGACGTCGGCGCGCAGATGAGCCAGGCCCTTGCCCTCGGCCGGGAGCTCCTTGCCGTCGATGCGGATGCTCCCGCTGGTGATCGTCTCCAAGCGGTTGATCGTGCGGCACAGTGTCGACTTCCCGGAGCCGGACGGGCCGATCACGACGACGACCTCCCCCGAGTTCACGGTCAGATCGATGTCGGTGAGCGCCTGGAAGTCGCCGTAGTGCTTCTGGACGTTCTCGACCACGACGAGCGGGGTATCAGAGGTCATCATTTCTCCAAACTAGCCACGTCGGGCGCGGGTCTCCAGGCACCTCGGTGAGATTTACACGTTCGTAATCACCTGATCGCGGCACCAATGCTGCTGTGCATGGGTACCCCGCGGCCCGCCCCCACGGGCCGCGGAATCGTCCTGCTGCGATGCGCCAAAGACAGTTGTGCAGCAGGCGACGATCGTGCGCGATCGACCTCACAATGGCAGAGCGCCGGCCCCGCTGTCAGACTTCTTGAGGATTTCTTGAGCAGTCAACCGCGCAGGTCGCGGTAGTAGTCGATCGCACCATCGTGGAGAGGGACCGGACCGGTGAAGATCGCCGAGCGCCGATCCAGCAGCGCCGCGGTCGGCACCTCCCCCGCGATGCGCAGTCGCGCGTCGAAGAGCCCGGCCAGGACATCGTGCACGACGGCATCCGGCGTGGACGCGGCGGTGACGAGATAGTTGGGAACGGCCATCGTCGGCGCGGAGTCCGGCAGGCCGTATGTCCCCGCGGGGACATCGGCCTGCCGATAGGCATGCGAGTACCGTTCGTTCACGGCATTGACCCACTCGGGCTCGATCGGGAGCAGACGCACCGGAGCCCGCGAGGACAGTTCGGCCACGCCGGGAGTGGGCAGGCCCCCAACCCAGAAGAAGCCGTCGATCTCACCACGCTCCATCGCACCGATCGACGCGCTGAGGTCGAGCTGGGGGTCGCGGACGGAATCGAGCGCGACGCCTGCCGCGTCGAGCACTCGGCCGGCGATCACGTTGACGCCGGAGTTCTCGGCGCCGAGGGAGATGGTGCGGCCGGCAAGATCGCCGATGTCGTCGATGTCCGAATCCCCCCGCACCACGACCTGAACGTACTCGTCGTACAGGCGGGCGAGAGCCTCCACCTCCAACGGCCGCTCGAAGGCGCCGGTGCCCGACACCGCGTCGGCGGCGGCATCCCCCTGCGCGAATCCGAGCAGGGCCTCGCCCGAACTCACCCGCAGCAGGTTGTCGACCGATCCCGCGGTCTCCTGCGCGACCATCCGGAGGTCCAGCCGGTCCGACAGCTCTTCCGCCAGGTGGCTGCCGTAGTCGTAGTACACACCGGTCGAGCCCCCGCTGGCGATCGCGTACTCGACGTCGCTCCACTCGTCGGAGCGAGGGACGCACGCGGTCAACCCGGTCAGCAGCACGAACGCGAGTCCTCCCGCGAGAAGTCCCCTGGCGGCCGACCTCATGGCGTGGACCCGTCGTGCAGGACGAGCGCGACCTCGAGTCCGCCACCCTGTGCCGAAGAGACCGCCAGCTCTCCCCCGATCGTCTCCAGCAGATCGCTCGCGATCGCCAGCCCGAGTCCTGACCCCGGTGTGTCCCCGGTGTCGGCGTTGCGCCAGAACCGGTCGGTCGCCGCAGCTGCCTGCTCGTCGGTGAGGCCCGGGCCGTGATCGCGGACCGTGATCCGACAGACGCTTCCTTCCCGTCTCGCCCCGATCTCGATGTGCGCCCCCTCGGGCGAGAACTTCACGGCATTGTCGATCACGGCATCCAGCGCGCTCTCCACGATCGTGCGGTCGGTCACGCTCATCACCGATGACACACCGGTGGAGCGCAGCCCGACTCCGCGCTGAGCCGCGACATCGCGCCATGCTTCCCGGCGACGAGCGGCCAGAGTCGCCAGATCCACAGCGGAGACGGTCGAGTCGCCACGGCCGCCGCGCGCGAGGCCGAGAAGTGTCTCGAGGATGCGGGTCATCCGGCGCCCCTCCTCCCTCGTCTCCTCGACGTCGCCCTGCCACTCGTCGCCGAGTCCCGTCGCCAGATGCTCCACTCTCAGTAGCAGAGCATTGAGGGGGTTGCGCAGTTCGTGTGAGGCGTTGAGCGCGAACTCCTGCTGCCTCGTCATCACCCGTTCGATCTCGTCGGCCATGCCGTTGAACACCTGCGCCATGCGGCGGAGCTCCGGCGGACCGTCGTCCGCAGCAACGCGCGCGTCCATCTCGCCGCGCTCGATCGCGACCATGGCCTCGTCAAGACGGCGCACCGGCGAGAGCACCCAACGCGCGAGCCGGAACACCAGGAGCACGCCGAGCGCGATGAGCACGCCCGCGATCGCCGAGATGAGCAGGAGCTGGTGCAGGATCGCGGCGCGCGGAGCCGCCACATCTCCGGCGACGAGCACGGCGCCTATCACGTCACCGTCATCGAACACCGGCTCGGCCAATGCGGAATCCGAGACGCTCCACGGGAACACCACCGTCGGCTGCTCGGCTCGTCGACCGGAGAGCGCCAGCTTGACGCGCTCGGCATCGTCTTCGCGAAGCACCGCCGGGTCCTGATCCGCTGCGGCCCACACGCCGCCCCCGAGATCGAACACGGTCACCTCGATCCCGTAGACCTCGCGGAACCGCTCCACCTCCGCCTCGATCACGGCAGCACTGCCGGAGCGCAGAGCCTGGCGCGCGCTCGTGACGAAGTAGCCGAGGTCGCCGATCTGCTGCGCATAGAACGCCTGCTGCACGCTCTGGGCGGCGCTCCACCCCGCGGCACCGCCGAGTCCGGCCAGGATCGCGACGAGCGGTATCAGGAACACGAGGATGAGGCGACGACGCACGACTCAGGACCCTGCCAGCCGATAGCCGACCCCGCGGACCGTCTCGATGACCCCGCGGACCCCGGTCTTCTTCCTGATCGCCCCGACGTGCACCTCCAGAGAATGGCCGAATCCTCGCCAGTCGGTGTTCCACACCTCGCGGATCAGCCGGTCCTTCGGCACCGCCACTCCCGGGTAGCGGGCCAGGACGGCGATGATGTCGAACTCCTTGCGCGTGAGGTCGACGGCCGCGCCGTCGACCAGCACCTGGCGAGCGATCAGATCGACCTGCACGCCGCCTCCGTGGAGCAGGACGCGCGCATCCGCCTCGGGCCTCATCGGCCTGGATCGCCGTGTGACCGCCTCGATCCGCGCCAGGAGCTCGTGCACATCGTAGGGCTTCACCACGAAGTCATCGGCTCCGGCGCGGAGCCCTTTGATGCGCTCCGCGACCTGGCTGCGGGCGGTCACGATCACGATCGGGACCTCGGAGCGGCCCCTGATCCGGCGACACAGGTCGACCCCGTCGACGTCGGGCAGACCGAGATCGAGCAGCACCACCTCGGTGTCCGCTCCGAGAAGACCCAGTGCAGACGCTCCATCCGCCGCACGGACGGTCGCGTACCCGGACCGGGCGAGAAACGCCTCCAGTGCGCCTGCGACCCGGTCGTCGTCTTCGACGATCAGAATCCTCATCGACTCCGCTTCCCGCTTCCCCCGGCGTCCGTCACCTCAGTCGACGGACGTCGCCCGCTGAGCGAATGCGCTTTCATACAGGCAGACGCTGGCGGCCGTCGCCAGATTGAGCGACTCGGCTCGGCCGAAGATCGGAAGCTTGAGCACGCGGTCCGCGAGATCCAGCGCCTCGTCTTCGAGTCCGCGCGCCTCGTTGCCGAAGAGCCATCCCGTCGGCTCGGCCAGCACGCCCTCCGCGCGCGCTTCCAGCAGGTCATCCCCCTTCACATCCGCCGCGAGGATGCGCAGACCTGCGGCGTGAGCACGCTTCACGACTTCGGCGAGGTCGCCCCCGACCGAGACGGGAAGGTGGAACAGGGACCCTGTGGTCGCGCGCACCACCTTCGGGTTGTACGGATCGACGGTGCGACCGGTCAGGACGACGGCATCCGCACCCGCGGCATCTGCTGCCCGGATGATCGTGCCGAGGTTCCCTGGATCCCGTACCTCCTCGCAGATCGCCACCAGTCGCGGCGAGGCGTCGAAGATGTCGCGCACCGACGTCGGCGTCTGCTGCACGACGGCGACGAGGCCTTGCGGTGTGACGGTGTCGGCCATGGCGTTGAGCACGTACTCGGTGACGTACTCGACCTCGATGTCCGCCTCTGCGGCCTTCGCGCGGATGTCGGGGTGCCGCTCCCAGCCGTTCGGCGTCGCGAAGAGCTCGACGATCGCCTCGGGACGGTAGGTGAGCGCCTCGCGCACCGACTGCGGGCCCTCCAGAAGGAACAGGCCTGTCTCAGTCCTCGCGCTGCGTTTGGTCAGCTTCGCGACAGCACGGACTCGGGGCGAACGGGGGTTCTCCAGCACGATCACAGTCTAGGGAACGCACGGCCCTCTCCCGCACCATCCGGGTAGGGTGCCTGCATGACGATCGATGCCGCGGTGAGGAGCTCCCGTCGGCGGATCGTCCTCGCAGTGCTCGCCGTCGCGACGGTCGCGATCGGGCTCGTCATCCATCGCAGTGGGGGCGGGGTCGTGGGCGACGTCATCGGCGATGCGCTGTACGCCGTGCTCATCTATCTGCTCGTCGCCCTGATCGCCGCGCGGTGCCGCCCCCTCGCGCCGGCCCTCGTCTCCTTCGTGTTCTGCGCCGGCGTCGAACTGTTCCAGCTCACCGGTATCCCTCGCGAGTGGGGATCGGCACTCCCCCCGATCCGCCTCGTCCTCGGCTCCGGATTCGATGGACGCGACATCCTCGTCTACGCGGGTGCCGTCGCCATGGCCGCTCTCGTCGACCTCGCGGTCAGCCGCGCGGCAGTCCTCGCCACGCCGGAAAACACCACAGGGCGCCCTCCCGAAGGAGAGCGCCCTGTGTGAAGAGGTGCTTACGCAGCCGACTTCGGCGCGTTGACGTCGGAGGGAAGAGCCTTCTTCGCCGTCTCGACCAGCGTCGTGAACGTGGCAGCGTCGTTGACCGCGAGGTCGGCGAGCATGCGACGGTCGACCGTGACACCCGCGAGGCCGAGGCCCTGGATGAAGCGGTTGTACGTCATGCCGTTCTGGCGGGCCGCAGCGTTGATGCGCTGGATCCACAGACGACGGAAGTCACCCTTGCGCTTGCGACGGTCACGGTACGAGTAGACCAGCGAGTGGATGACCTGCTCTTTGGCCTTGCGGTAGAGGCGCGAACGCTGTCCGCGGTAACCGGAGGCGCGCTCGAGGATGACCCGGCGCTTCTTGTGGGCGTTTACTGCCCGCTTGACTCTTGCCATTTTCCTGTGTTCCTATTCGTGCGTTCGGCGCGCGTCAGCGACCGAGAAGCTTCTTCGCGACCTTGGTGTCAGCCTTCGACAGGACCTGGTCCTGGTTCAGACGACGCGTGCGACGGCTCGACTTGTGCTCGAGGTTGTGGCGCATCCCGGCCTGCTGCTTCTTCAGCTTTCCGCTGCCGGTGATCTTGAAGCGCTTCTTAGCACCCGAGTGGGTCTTCTGCTTCGGCATCTTCTCTTCCTTCGTATGGCGCCTTCTCAGGCGACGGTGTCAACCCGCGGTGCGGGAGTTCTGGGGCGGGTACTACTCCGCAGTGGTGGCGGCGGCCTCGTTCTTCGCCTCGCGCGCAGCCTGCTTCTTGTCCGCGCGCTGAGCATCGCGCACGGCGTTCTGCTCCTGCTTCGCCTCGGACTTGCTCTTGAGCGGAGCCACGACCATCACCATGTTGCGACCGTCGATGGTCGGGTTCGACTCGACGGTGCCGAACTCGGCGACATCCTCGGCGAACTTGCGCAGCAGACGCACACCCTGCTCGGGACGCGACTGCTCGCGACCGCGGAACAGGATCATGGCCTTGACCTTGTCGCCGGCCTTGAGGAAGCCCTCGGCACGCTTGAGCTTGGTCGTGTAGTCGTGAGCCTCGATCTTCAGACGGAAGCGCACTTCCTTGAGGATCGTGTTCGCCTGGTTGCGGCGAGCTTCCTTTTCCTTCTGGGCGGCCTCGTACTTGAACTTGCCGTAGTCCATGATCTTGACGACGGGCGGCTTCGAGTTCGGGGCGACCTCGACGAGGTCGAGATCGGCTTCCTGCGCGAGGCGCAGTGCGGCTTCGATGCGGACGACGCCGATCTGCTCACCCGCGGGGCCGACGAGGCGGACCTCGGGGACGCGGATGCGCTCATTGGTACGGGGATCGCTGATGCGGAACTCCTTAGACGATGTGATTCGGCCACCGCGACGCTGTCTGCATCACGGGCGAAATCGGAATCGTCCCCACCCACCGGCATTCAGACGCCGGCTCCGCACCCTGTCTACCGGCTCCTTCTTTCGAACGGAGCCGGTGGAGTGCAAGACCCGGTAGCCTTGAACGGCAAGCGCGGGTGGGAAGTGAATCCTCTTTCGTTCCGGAGCATGACGCTCCGGAGCCCGCCAAAGTCTAACAGAAAGCAAGGCGAAGTGACGAACCAGGCACCGGACGAGGCGGCACGCGAGCGCGAAGAGCGTTGGGCACGTCAGGAGGAGGCCGCATCGTCGGCCACCCGCGACATCGCCGATGTACCCGCAGTCGAGGTGATCACCACCGCCGCCGTGCACCTCATGAGCGCGGCAGCCGTCAAGCTCGGGCTCGCCGACGATCCGGACGCCGCAGCGCAGCTCGACCTCGACGAGGCGCGCAAGCTCATCAACTCCCTCGCCGGGCTCATCACCGCCGGCGCTCCGGAGATCAGCGACATGCACGCGCGGTCCCTGCGCGACGGTCTCCGCTCACTCCAGCTCGCCTTCCGCGAGGCGTCCACGATCCCCGATCCGATCGGCAAGGGACCGGGCGAGAAGTGGACCGGTCCGGTCAACTAGCTGCCGCGGGCTCGACGACCAGAGGGTCGGCCGAGGCCGGGCCGGGGCACTGCCCTTCGGTGCGAGTCCAGGAGATCTCCTGTTCCGACTCATGGATGACGGCACCCTGCGCATCGAACAACCGGATGTCGACCAGGTCGGGCGTGGACATGTCGAAGGACATGCTCCATGTGCCGTCGGCCGACGGAGACGCCGAGAACAGGTTCGCGGACGAGCTCGCATCCTCCCCCGGCCCCGGTGAGCACTGCCCGTCCGCGCAGAACTGGAGGTCGGTCGCCGCCGGGAAGGCGCTCACGTCGACGACGACCGTGCTGATGTAGGCGATCGCCGGGCACGCGTTGACCACGCAGCCGGAAGTGCCGGCGACGGCGCCTCCGAGCAGCACGACGGCGGCGAGAGCTCGCAACAGAGTCCGGGGCATGTCCCCGAGCGTAGCGAAGCGGTTCAGGCGCTGCGGCGGAGCTTCACGGTGAGGGAGTCGACGAGCACGGCGATCCGGTCGTCCGATGCCCAGCGAGACGCGAGACGCGAGAGCACGGCGTCGAGCACCTCGCGTTCGAGTCCGTCGACCAGCTCGAGGACCACGATGAGCTCGGGCCCGCGCAGACGGGCGTCGGGGTCCCCGGAAGCCACCGCCACGTCGATGACGGCCAGTTCGTGGGCCACGCTCTCCTGCAGCGCCGTGAACACCTCGGTCGACAGGAAGCTCGGCTCCCAGCGCTGCTCCTGAGCGATCGCCCACACGGCAGGACGCCGGATGACGAACTCGGTGTCGGACGTCGGGTCGAGCACGATCAGGTCGGTGTCCTCCGACGAGGCGGCCAGCGCCGCGCGGATAGCCTCGACGGGGATGGGTCGCGCCGTCGGGTCCCACGCCTGCATCGCCTGGACCGACGAGAACACCGGCTGCACGCGCCGACCATCCGGAGCCGCGACCGTGACGATGGAGAGCTCCTGCGTCTTGTCAACGGTGAGGCCGTTGGGGGCGATCCCCTCCTCCCCCTTCTCCGCGATGAGGGGCACCAGCACACGGGCGGCACGGAAGGCGTCGACGACCTCGGACTGGCTGCCCTCGCCGGCGCGGAAGCGCAGCAGCGCCGCCAGCAGCGCGGGGTCGGCGGAACCGTCGTCCGCGGCGTGCGGATTCGACTCGAAGCTGCGCCCCTCCCACGGGACGCCTGCTGAATCGCCGTGGTTGTGCGGCTCGGGGCCGCACGCGTGCGCGTCAGTCTCCTGCGACATCCAGTGCCTCAGCCAGCGTGAAGGCGCCGGCGTAGAGTGCCTTGCCGACGATCGCGCCCTCGACGCCCAACGGCACGAGGTCGCGGAGCGCGGCGATGTCGTCCAGGCTCGAGATGCCGCCTGACGCGACCACCGGCTTAGGGGTGCGGGAGGTGACCTCACGGAGAAGGTCGAGGTTCGGACCGCGGAGGGTTCCGTCCTTCGTGACGTCGGTGACCACGTAGCGGCTGCAGCCGGCGTCTTCGAGGCGGTCGAGCACCTCCCAGAGGTCCCCGCCCTCCTTGGTCCATCCGCGGGCGGCGAGCGTCGTTCCGCGCACATCGAGACCGACGGCGATCGCCTCGCCGTAACGGCCGATCACGTCGGCAGCCCACTCCGGATTCTCCAGCGCCGCCGTGCCCAGGTTGATCCGCGTCGCGCCGCTCTCCAGAGCCGCCTCCAGCGTCGCGTCGTCGCGGATACCACCCGAAAGCTCGATGTTCACGCCCTTGAACTGCTTGATGACCTTGCGCAGGATCGGCGCGTTGCTGCCCCGACCGAAGGCCGCGTCGAGGTCGACCAGGTGGATCCAGGAGGCGCCCTGCGACACCCACTCCCCTGCGGCGTCCAACGGGTCGCCATAGCTGGTCTCGGTTCCGGCCTCGCCCTGAGTCAGTCGGACGGCCTTGCCCCCGGCGACATCGACCGCGGGAAGGAGCGTGAGCGAGGGGGACTGCGCGAAGTCGTTCATGGGGTCCTTGGATCGGGAAGCTCTTCGGCCCGGTGCGGGCACGAGAACCGAGGGTAGTCCGCCGGGCGGCGGGGAACAAAACGGGTGACGTCGGCGGGCGTCGTCAGAGACTCTCGACCCAGTTGCGCAGCAGCTGGATACCTGCTTCGCCGGACTTCTCCGGGTGGAACTGCGTCGCCGACAGCGGGCCGTTCTCCACGGCGGCGAGGAAGGGATCGCCGTAGGTCGTCCAGGTCAGGACGGGTTCCGGGAACGGCGGAATGACATCGAGCTGCCAGGACTGGGCGGCGTAGGAGTGCACGAAGTAGAAGCGCTCCTGCTCGATGCCGCGGAAGAGCACGCTGTCGGAACCGGGCGCGACGGTGTTCCAGCCCATGTGCGGAAGCACCGGCGCGTTGAGCTCGGTGACGGCTCCGGGCCACTCTCCGAGCCCTGCGGTGTCACGCCCACGCTCGACGCCGTGCTCGAACAGCACCTGCATCCCGACGCAGATGCCGAGGACGGGACGGCCACCGGCCAGACGGCGGTCGATGATCTCGTCGCCTCCGTGCGCACGCAGGGCATCGCGAACCGCTTGGAACGCGCCGACGCCGGGAACGACCAGGCCGTCCGCCTCGAGGGCGGTGGTGCGGTCGCGCGTCAGCACGGCGTCGGCACCGGCAGCCACGAGAGCCTTGACGGCCGAGTGGACGTTGCCCGACTCGTAGTCGAACACCGCGACGCGAGGAGCCGACGTCACAGCGCGCCCTTGGTGGACGGAATGCCGTCGACGAGCGGATCCAGCGCCTTCGCCTGACGGAACGCACGCGCGAACGCCTTGTACTCCGCTTCCGCGATGTGGTGCGGGTCTCGGCCGCCGAGCACACGCACGTGCACCGTGAGAGCGGCATTGAACGTGATGGCTTCGAAGGAGTGGCGGACGAGCGACCCTGTGAAGTGTCCGCCGATCAGGTGGTGCTCGAACCCCTCGGGCTCCCCCGTGTGCACGAGGTACGGGCGGCCCGAGATGTCGACCACGGCCTGCGCGAGCGCCTCGTCGAGGGGGACGAGTGCGTCTCCGTACCGGGAGATGCCGGACTTGTCGCCGAGGGCTTCGAGGATCGCCTGTCCGAGCACGATCGAGACGTCTTCCACGGTGTGGTGTGCGTCGATGTGGGTGTCACCGGAAGCGCGCACGGTGAGGTCGGTCAGCGAGTGCTTCGCGAACGCCGTGAGCATGTGGTCGAAGAAGGGCACCGAGGTGTCGATGTGGCTCGCGCCGGTCCCGTCGAGGTTCAGCTCGAGCTCGACGGTGGACTCCGACGTGCGGCGCACACGGCTCGCGGTGCGCGGGGTCGGTGCGGAAGTGCTCATGAAGCCGATCCTATCGAGGCCAGAGCATCGAGGAACGCGGTGGTCTCGGCCTCGGTGCCCGCGCTCACCCTCAGGTGTCCTGGGATGCCGACATCGCGTACCAGCACCCCCTGGTCGTACAGCTGCTGCCAGGTGGCCTTCGGGTCGGAGACTCCACCGAACAGCACGAAGTTCGACCAGGATTCGTGCGGCTGGTAACCCAGCGCCTCGAGAGTCGCCGTGATGCGGTCGCGCTGCTCGACGATCTCCTCGACCATGCCGAGCATGACGTCGGCATTGCGCAGCGCCGCGATGGCCGCCGCCTGGGTGAGTGCGCTCAGGTGGTACGGCAGACGCACCAGCCGCAGCGCGTCGATGAACGCCGGGTCGGCCGCGAGATACCCGACACGGGCCCCGGCGAACGCGAAGGCCTTGCTCATCGTGCGCGAGACGGCCAGACGCGGCCGCCCCTCGAGCAGCGTCAGTGCGGAGACCGCGTCATGCGGCGCGAACTCCTGGTAGGCCTCGTCGACGATCACTATGCCCCTGGCAGCCTCGTACACCGCTTCGATGACGTCGAGTCCGAGTGGCGTGCCGGTGGGGTTGTTGGGAGAGCAGAGGATGACCACGTCCGGCTCGGCGGCCCGCACCTGCTCGGCCGCCTCCTCCGGAGTGATGGTGTAGTCGGGCTGACGCGTGCCGGCGATCCACCGCGCACCGGTGCCCTGCGCGATGAGCGGGTACATCGAATAGGTCGGCGCGAACCCGAAAGCCGTGCGACCAGGGCCACCGAAGGCCTGCAGGATGTGCTGGAGCACCTCATTGGACCCGTTCCCCGCCCAGATCTGCTCGGGGACGAGACCGTGGCCCAGGTACTCCGCGAAAGACTCGCGAAGCGTGGTGAACTCACGATCCGGGTAGCGGTTGACATCACGGATAGCGACGGCGATGTCATCGAGGATGTCGCTCGCCACCGCATCGGGGATCGGATGCGTGTTCTCATTCACGTTGAGCGCGATGGGAAGCGGCGCCTGTGGAGCACCGTATGGCTTCAATCCGCGGAGATCGTCACGTAGCGGGAGATCGTTGAGGGAGAGGGTCACCCTTCCCATGCTAGGCGGCGCTTGAGGTTGATGACGCAAAGTCGCCGCCCCAGGAACTCCTCGTCTGAGCCCTCCGCCGGATCAGCGCGCGTACTGAGCCGGGATCGCCAGAGTCTGCCCGATCTGCAGCTCCCCACCGCGCAACAGGTTCATCCGGCTGATGTCGCCGATCACATCGCGCGGGTCGGCGTCGGGCGCGACGCCGGTGGCGATGGACCAGAGCGTGTCACCGGGCATGACGGTGACGGTCTCGACGCCGACGGGTGCGGTGTCGGCACCCGACGCGACCGCGCTGCCGCCGCTGAGCGCCGCGAACGCGATGCCGGCGGCGAGGGGCACCGACGCCAGGGCGAGCAGTACAGCGCGACCACGCGTCGTCAGCCGGAGTCTCGTCGAAGGACGGGGCGATGCCGGGATGACTGCTGCGGTGCTGAAGCCGATGCTGCTCATGTGGTGCTCCTTAGCCTGTCCCGGAGCGGTGAGGCTGCCGGGGAAGTTGGCGTAGCGTTCGCATTCACGACTCGGCCGGGAGCCGGGAATGCGAAGCTACGTACCGAAGATATCTTCGAGTTCGAACATCTGTCAAGTATTCTTCGAAACCACACCGGGGAAAGAGGCCGACACGCTCGAACAGATCTTCCAGATCGGCCCGATTCTCGGATACGGTTTCGATAAGGACACCCCACCACGGGCCTCCGACATTCGAAGAGGGACGTCGGATCACGCACTGAAGGAGCACCATGAGCGAGAACTCTGCCGCCGAGTCGGAGGCACCGCGCACGCGCCGCCGGAAGAGCCTCAGCCCGAAGCAGATGGCGATCCTCGAGGTCATCCAGAACTCGATCGCGAACCACGGCTATCCGCCGAGCATGCGCGAAATCGGAGACGCCGTCGGTCTCAAGTCCCTCTCCAGCGTCACCCATCAGCTCGGACAGCTCGAGCTGAGTGGCTACCTGCGCCGCGACCCGGGGAAGACCAGGGCGATGGAGGTGCTCATCGATCTGCCGGGCGCCAGCACCGAGAACCCGGCCGACGTCGCGACTCCCGTAGGCGACGCCGCGCTCGTCCCCCTGGTGGGACGGATCGCCGCCGGCGTGCCGATCACCGCGGATCAGCAGGTCGAGGAGATCTTCCCGCTCCCCCGCCAGTTGGTGGGCAAGGGCGACCTGTTCATGCTCAAGGTCTCCGGCGAGTCGATGATCGACGCCGCCATCTGCGACGGCGACTGGGTCGTGGTCCGCTCCCAGAACAGCGCGGAGAACGGCGAGATCGTCGCGGCGATGCTCGATGGCGAGGCGACGGTCAAGGTGCTGCGCCGCCGGGACGGCCACACCTGGCTCCTCCCCCGCAACTCGGCATTCGAACCCATCCTCGGCGACGAGTCCGTCGTCCTCGGCAAGGTCGTGGCGGTGCTCCGCGCCGTCTGACCCTCGATCCGGTCAGCGCGGACCGGGCCTGGTCGTGTCGGTGACCGTCTTCCCTTCGCGCGCTTCCACAGTGGTCGGGCCCACGGCGTGGCCGCACACGCGGTGCGACGCCGCATAGGCTCGACACATGTCGTCGTCCCCTTACGGTTCCTGGTCATCCCCGTTCTCCGCCGCCTCGGTCGCCGCGTCTTCACCGCGCATCGACGGCGGCCGTTTCGTCGGCTCGGAGATCTGGTGGGGCGAGTCGGTGCCGGCCCAGAAGGGCCGCGTGACGGTGCGGAGCTCCTCCGGAGCCGAGATCCTCCCCTCCCCCTGGAGCGCACGCTCACGTGTGCACGAGTACGGCGGGGGTGCGTGGACGGCGGACGAGCACGGCACGCTCTACTTCGTCGACGCGAACGACCAGCGGGTTCATCGTCTGAGCGTGGGAGGCGAGCCCGTTGCTCTCACCCCTCCCGGGCCCTCCCACGGCGGCCTGCGTGTGCAGTCCGGTCGACTGCTGGCCGTGCGCGAAGACCTCTCCCGCACGCCGCATCTCCGAGCGATCGTCGAGATCCCGCTCGACGGCTCCGCAGCCGAGGATGCGTCCGCGATCACGGTGATCGTGCAGGGCGATGGTTTCTTCGCCCACCCCGCGCTCTCCCCCGACGGCACCCGCGCCGCGTGGGTCGCGTGGGACAGGGGCCGCATGCCGTGGGAGGACGCGCACGTGCAGGTCGCCGAGGTCGGTGAGGACACTCCGCGCACGATCCCCTCACGGGCGGCGCTGCAGCCGGAGTGGCTGAGCGACTCGGAGTTGCTCTTCGCCGATGATCCGGGTGGGCGCTGGGCCCTGCAGCGCATCTCCCTGGACGGTGTGGTCCCGGTCGGCACCGCACGGCAGGTCTCACCCTCGGACGCCGACACGGGCTATGGACTCTGGGTCCTCGGCAACCGCTGGTATCAGCTGCTCGACGACGGCCGCGTCGTCGCCGTCCGGACGAACGGGCGCGACGAGGTCGTGGTGATCGATACCGATGATGCTGCCGACGACCGCGTCGACGTCATCTCGTTCCCCGGAGACGGCCATGTGAGCGTCGACGATGTCGACGGCACCCGCGTGCTCCTCTCCGGCAACGGTTCGCGTGCGAACGCCGGGCTGTGGTGCGTCGACGTCGTATCGGGTGCCACCGTGGCGGTGCGCGGCGGCGAACCGGTCGATCCGCAGTGGATGCCCGCTGCGATGCCGATCGAGATCCAGGGCCCGCACGGAGAGGTGCACGCGTTCGCGTACCCGCCGGCGAACCCGCACGCGACGGCTCCCGATCACGAGCTCCCGCCCTACATCGTCCTCGTGCACGGGGGGCCGACGGCGCACGTGACCGGGGCGGCGTCCGAGGCGATCGCGTTCTACACGAGCCGCGGCATCGGCGTGCTCGACGTGAACTACGGAGGTTCCACGGGGTATGGCCGCTCGTACCGTGAACGTCTCGACGGCCAGTGGGGCATCGTCGATGTCGACGACGTGATCGCCGCGGCCCGCGGTCTGGCGGACGCGGGCCTGGCCGACCCCGACCGGATCGCGATCCGCGGCGGGTCGGCCGGCGGCTGGACCGTGCTGTCGGCGCTGGTGCGGGGCGGAGCCTTCGCTGCCGGGATCAGCCGCTACGGGGTCGCCGATCTGCGCATGCTCGTCGCGGAGACCCACGATTTCGAGGCGTCGTACATCGACGGTCTGGTCGGCCCCCTCCCCGAGCACGAGCACCTGTACGTGGAGCGTTCACCGCTCACGCACGCCGACCGGATCGACGCGCCCGTGCTGCTGCTGCAGGGCGGCGAGGATCGCGTGGTTCCGCCCTCGCAGTCCGAGGCGATCCGAGACGCGCTCGCGGCACGCGGAGTCGACCACGAGTATGTGCTGTACCCCGCCGAGGGGCACGGATTCCGCAGCGCCGACACGATCGTCGACGCCCTCGAGCGCGAGCTGACGTTCCTCGGCCGTGTGTTCGGCTTCGAGCCGCGTCTGTGAGGACGGCTTCCCCCGCGAGGGTCACTCCCCCACGCGGTTGCGCAGACGCATGGCGCGGTCGGCTTCGCGGGTGTCCTGACGCTCACGCAGGGTCTGTCGTTTGTCGTACTCGCGCTTACCTTTGGCGAGGGCGATCTCGACCTTGGCGCGACCGTCGGAGAAGTACAGCTTCAGCGGGATGAGGGTGTATCCCCCTGCCGAGACGGCGTGGGCGATCTTCGCGATCTCCTCACGGTGCAGCAGCAGCTTGCGGATGCGCTTGGCCGAATGGTTCGTCCAATGCCCCTGCGAGTACTCCGGGATGTGCACTGAGTCGAGGAAGACCTCGTTCCCCTTGACGAACGCGTAGCCGTCGCTGAGGTTGGCTCGTCCCTGACGCAGCGACTTGACCTCGGTGCCGGTGAGCACCATCCCCGCCTCGTACGACTTCTCGATGGCGTAGTCGTGACGTGCGCGACGATTGGTCGCGACGACCTTCTCTCCGCGTTCCCTGGGCATGATGCTCTCCTGTTGCCGTGATGAGCCCGATCGATCGATCCGACCGAGCAGCCTTTCAGGCTATCAGGTGCGCAGCCAGCGTCGGATCGCGAAGCCCGCGGACAGGGCGGCGAGGATCACTCCGATGCCGATCAGCACCGGGACGACCAGTGCCGCGTCCTGCATCGTGACCCACGTCGTGATGAACGGCACCCTTCCCCGCAGATAGCCGTTGACGCCGAAGTGCACGCCGGCGACGACCGCGGCGCTGGCCAGGGCCGACCCCAGGAAGGCCGCGAACACGCCCTCCAGCACGAACGGGGTCTGGATGAAGCGGTTGGACGCTCCGACGAGGCGCATGATGCCGATCTCCTTGCGCCTCGCATACGCGGACAGGCGGATCGTCGTGCCGATCAGGAGAGTCGCGGCGATGAGCATGAGTACGGCGATCCCGACCGCGATGTAGGTCGCGACGGTCAAAGCGGAGAACAGGGGCTCCAGGTACTGCAGCTGATCCTTCACCTGCTCGACCCCAGCCTGTCCGCTGAAGGCTTCGGCGAGCACCTGGGACTGGCCGGGATCCTTCATGGTCACGAAGAACACTTCGAAGGCCTGGTCGGGAGTGAGCACGCTCGCCTGGTCCGCGCCGAGCTGGTCGACGAGTTTGGCGTAGGTCTCTTCCTTGGTGTCGAAGGTCATCGAGCTGATGAGCGGTTTGAGCGCATCGCCCTCGAGCTGCGCACGCACGGCTGCGACCTGCTCCTCGCTCGCCGCACCGTCGAGACACGTCTCGGATTCCGACACGGCCGAGCACATGTACACAGCCACCTGGGCGCGCTCGGCCCAGTAGCCGCGCATGACGCCGATCTGCCCCTGCATGAGGATCGCGGCGCCCACGAAGGTCAGGGACACGAAGGTGACCAGCACGACGGAGATCACCATCGAGATGTTCCGCCGGAGTCCGACGAGGGCTTCGGTCAGGATGAGTCCGATTCTCATGAGGTCGGGCCCACTTCCTCGTCGTCCTCGTCGGAGAGACCGAGGCGATCCGCGACACCGAGTTCGGCGACGTCGACCGTCGGCAGGACGATCGGATGCGTTCGCGGGCGTGCGGCCGGAGCGGGTTCGACGGCCGAAGGCGGCTCGACCACCGCGGGAGGTTCGACGGCAGCGGGAGGCTCGACCACGGCGGGGGGCTCGACGACGTTCGCAGCTGCGCCCTCCTGCACCGCGGGCTGCGGCTCCGGCGCTTCGACCGTGCGCGGGGCGGGCGGAACCACCGTCTCCCCGTCGCGATCGACTGCTGCCGCAGCCTGACGCTGACTGGCGAGCTCTTCTGCGAGTGCGGCACGCACCACCGAGAGATCGGCGGTCTGGCGCTGCACCTCCTGGACGGCGGTCAGTGCGGCAGCGGCTGCCGCGCCACGCACTTCCTCTGGCACGAGGCGCGGGATGTTGGACGTGTCGCCGTATCCGCCATGCACCTCATCGCGGACCATCTCGCCGTCGCGCAGCTCGATCACGCGGCGCTGCATCTGATCGACGAAACCGGCCTCGTGGGTGGCCATCAGCACCGTGGTGCCCCCCGCGTTGATGCGGGCGAGCAGCTGCATGATGTCGACCGAGGTCGCAGGGTCGAGGTTTCCGGTCGGCTCATCGGCGAGCAGAACCTGGGGCCGATTGACGAGAGCGCGCGCGATGGCGACGCGCTGCTGCTCACCGCCCGACAGTTCGTGGGGCATCCGCTTCTGCTTGCCGTCGAGGCCCACTAGAGCGAGAGCCTCAGGCACCGCCTGTTGGATGAAGCCGCGGGAGGCACCGGTCACCTGGAGCGTGAACGCGACGTTCTGATGGACGGTCTTCGACGGGAGGAGCCGGAAGTCCTGGAACACCGACCCGATATGGCGGCGGAAGTACGGCACCTTGCGGTTCGCGAGAGCTCGCAGGTCCCTCCCGAGCACCGCCACCCGTCCCGAGGTGGGGACGTCCTCGCGCAGGATGAGGCGAAGGCAGGACGACTTGCCGGAACCCGAGGCCCCGACGAGGAAGACGAACTCCCCGCGTTGCACTTCGAAGTCGACACCGGAGAGGGCGGGCTTCGACGTCCCGCGGTAGCGTTTCGTGACGTTCTCGAACCGAATCATGGCGCTACGAGCCTAAGCGCGGGCGCTTCCCTGACGGCGAGCGACACCCCGCACAGGCACGTCATCCCTCGGCCCGGATGGGGATTGCTCCCCATGCACACGCCACTGCCGCGTCACCTGCCACTGCTATACATGAAGATGCCGACCGCACGAAGCGGTCGCCGAATTCTTTCGAGGGGGAGCCATGACGACACCTGCAGGTTGGTACGACGACGGATCCGGACGGCAGCGCTGGTGGGACGGCCAGCAGTGGACGGAGCACTTCGCCCCTGAGGCGACGGATGCGGGGTCGGCCTCTGAGGAGCCGAACGTCTCCGAGACCACGCCGATCGAGGACACGGTCATCGAGGAGACGGTGATCGGAGACACGGCGATCGAAGACACGGTGATCCGTCCGTCCGAGGAGACGGTGATCATTCCCGAGGAGCACGGCTCCTCGGCCCCCGCGGACCAGGGCGATGTCGATGCTGCGGGTGCGACCGCCGCGACGACCCCGCTCGGCGACGACCTCGGCGCCTACTCCGCGCCGGCGGCCCCTCCCGCATACCCGGCAGCCGCGCCCGGACAGTCCACGGACGCCTACCCCGGCGTCGCACCTGCGTACCCCGGCACCACGACGGGCTACCCCACCGCCGCCCCCTACGGGCAGCCGGTCTCCGAGGAGCCGAAGAAGCTCTCGGTCCTGGGGCTCGTCGGTCTCGGTGTCGCTGCGCTCGGCACGATCCTGGTCTTCATCCCGGTCGTCGGGTTCATCGGCTTCGTGCTGCTCGCGGCCGCCTTCGTCGTCTCGCTGATCTCGCTCTTCCTGAAGGGCAAGAAGTGGCCGGGCATCGCGGGCCTCGTCCTCGCGGTCGTCGGCACCATCATCGGGATCATCATGTCGTTCGTCTACCTCTTCGCCTTCGCACAGGGCGTGAGCGAGGAGATCGACAAGCTGCCCACCTCCTCCCCCTCGATCGAGGCATCGGCACCGCCGGAGAGCGAGGGGCCCGACGCCGGTGTGCGTCCGACCTCGCCGGAGGTGGCGCAGGGACTGACCGCCATCCTCGCCTCGTCGGGCGCTGAGGGGTACACGGAGCCCCAGGTGTCCTGCCTCGCGGATCTGCTCGTGGCCTCGGATCTCGACAACGCGACGTTGCGCACGATCGCGGACAGCGACGGCAACCTCACCGACACGGACGCTCTGTACGGTGTCGCCGAGGTGCTCAGCGATACCGAGGCGATCACGGCCTGCCTCGTTCCCTGAGCGACGTCAGCTCAATTCAAGAAGGCCTCGAGGGCAATGGTCTCGAGGCCTTCTTCGTGTGATCGAACCGGTATTCGACACAGGGGCGTCCCCGGCGCTACCGTCATCTTTGACGGCCGCCCCTCGCAGAACGGCCGGCGTCGCGAGGACGACCTCACCACGCAATCGCCGACCGAGAAAGACGCACGGAAACGCCTGATGACAACACCTGCCGGCTGGTACGACGACGGCTCCGGGAACCGACGGTGGTGGGATGGGCTGAGCTGGACGGAGCATGTCGTCACCGGGCACCCCGCTGCCGTCACGGAATCGGAGGTCACGACCTCGACTGCCGAGGACGCGCACGTCGCTGCTGACCCGACGGCGCCCGCAGCGGCGACGGACCCCGGGGTCCCGACGACCGCCGCCACGGGTCAGCCCCTCGGGACCGTGGCCGACCTCGAACCCGCGCCCTTCGCCCCGCCGTACACGCTCGCGCACCAGATGCCTGCCTCCCCCGCCGGGACGGTGCCCTCGAACGGTGCGATCTCCGCTCCATACGGCGGGTATCCGGCAGCCTCGTGGCCCACGCCCTCCACCC
>NZ_LSJW01000235.1:0-491 GCF_001557335.1 Microbacterium sp. CCH5-D1 | reverse complement strand
ACCATCCCCAACTTCGAAACCGAAGAAATCCTGCCAACTACTTGACGCGAGACAGTCTCGTCGAACCCGGTGATGCGGGGAGCTCGCGGTCCCTTCGAGTAGTAGACGTCGCGCTCGTCGATCGGGCTTTCGATGGTGATGCGCTGGCCGATCTGGGCGCCGGTCACGAGGGCGGCCTTGTAGTAGCGGGGCGAGCCGTCATCGTCGGTGTAGGCGTAGCCGAGCTTGCCGGTGCTCAGCTGGCGCCGGCCCATGTATGTGACCTCGGATGACCGGGTGTCGCCGGTCTCGGGGTTGGTGCTCATGTCGGGTCTCCTGGGTCTCTGGGTGCCTGCTCAGCGTCGATATGGGCTGCTCGTCGCAAGCGGCCCGACCGGGGCGAGGGAGATCGGCGTGGGGCGGCTGAGCGGTGAGCGGGTGGGACGAGCGTGCCGGACGACGTTCTCGGCGGGGCCTTCGATTTCGAATCCGCACTCGCAGCTGTACAGGCC
>NZ_LSJW01000234.1:0-1350 GCF_001557335.1 Microbacterium sp. CCH5-D1 | reverse complement strand
TGGCGTGAAGACGGGCGCACTCCCGCCGAGACCCACGCACCCCTGCGAGACCCACACCTGGATGCGCGTCCGAACATGGGTCTGGGCGATGAGCGTGGGTCTCGGTGACACCAGGGGGCTCGGCGAGCACGAGTGCAGCGTGCGTCAGGGGCGGAGGCCGAACGCACGGAGCCGCGCACCGAGAGCATCCGACGTGACGATGTCCTCGGATCCCCAGCGGACGATCCGCCACCCTGTGACTCCGCGGATCGCATCCTCCCGACGCTTCTCCGCGAGCACCACGGCCTCCGCCGATATCCCTGTGCGCAACGTCGGATCGAGGTACTTTCCTCGCCCGTCGAACTCGCCGAACGTCCGCGCTCCCCGAAAGGCGAAGTCGAGCGAGTACTCCTCGCCGTGCGGTCCGGTGACGCGCGACTGCAGATCGACCTCGGTGAACCCGAGACGGTGAAGGTGCAGACGACTCACGCTCTCTCCGGGCAGCTGAGCGCGGCCATCTGAGAACGCGATCACCTCTCGGGCCTGACGGATGCCACGGTTCGAGAGGGTTTGCGCCCGCCTCCCGAGTTCACTCCGCCACTCTGCGGCAGCCGCATGGTCCTGGTCGTGTCGCCGGACCGCGATGCGCCGTAGCGCCGCGTCAGCGACGGAGATCGCCGCTTCGGGCGTGAGCCGGCATGCCAGATCGAGCACGGTCCTCTCGAGCGAGGTGCATCTGATGCCTTCGACTTCCACGAGGTCGCTATCGCGGAGAGTGAGATCGTGCCTCGCGACACCCCACTTCACTCTGCTGCGACTCGTCGGACCGAGAACAGCGTGAACGTGGGTCGGCGAGGTCCGATAGAGCGGAAGCCCGTGGATGACGGCCGCCGAAGCGAAGCAGAATGTGGCACGGCCACCGGCGGATTCCCGGTGCACGGCGAGCACCTTCAACAGATGACGACTCTCGTCCCAGAGCTGCTCCCACTCCACTGAATCCGCGTACCAGCCGCGACGCACTCGCACGATCGAGCCGTCGTCGACCATGGCCCGGAGCTCGCGCTCCGTCACCCCTCGAGCGAGCACATCACTTCTGGCGAGAAGGAGCCGGCGCGCTTCCTCGATGGTGATGGTCCTGCGCATGCACTAGATCCTCACCCTTCCCGCAGCCCATCCACACTGCGATGACCAGCGCTTGCCGGAAGTGCGGACAACTCGCTTCACATCCACGCTGTGCAGAACAACAGTCGGCGGTGCACCTGCCTACCTGGCAGTCCCCGGACCCATGCCTATCGTCGAGACCCATGCCCCCGAGCGACTGCGGGCGTGGGTTTCGGCGACAGCCTTGGGTCTCGACGATAGGCATGGGTC
>NZ_LSJW01000024.1:0-1559 GCF_001557335.1 Microbacterium sp. CCH5-D1 | reverse complement strand
ATCGTCGTCAGCGTCAGCGCGTTCGAGATCGGTCGGTACCTGCCCAACGGCGCATCGGTCACCGCCGATGACCTCCGGGTGCTGACCCCGGTCCGGGATCAGGTGCTCTGGGCGGAGCTCTCGTTCTGGCTCGGGACCCTCGTCGGCGTCGCCGCGATCGTCCTCGGCATCATCGCGATCGCCAAGAAGCGTGGCCGGGGTGCAGGAATCGCCGCTCTCGTGGTGGCGGTCCTGGCGTCGGTGATCTTCTTCATCGCACTGGTGGTGGCTCTCACGACCGGCGCCGCTGCGGGGATGTCGAACTTCTCGGCCTGACCGCACTGCCGGTAGGCAGCTGCCGCGTCAGCGCGGCGCGTGGTGTTTCTGCTGCGCCGCCAGGAGTCCTTCGTCGACCAGCAGCTCGACCGCATCGGCGGCATCCGAGACGAGGATCGGCAGGTTCGGCCGCTCTTCCTTGCCGAAGGGTGCCAGCACCCAGTCCGCAGGATCCTGACGCCCGATCGGACGACCGATGCCGACTCGCACGCGCGGGAAATCCGCCGTGCCCAGCGCTCTGGCGACGTCGCGCACACCGTTGTGCCCTCCGTGCCCGCCGCCCGTCTTGAGCTTGACGGTGTCGAACGGGATGTCGAGCTCGTCGTGCACGACGACCACCTGCTCGGTGGGGACCGAGTAGAACCGCGCCAGAGCCGCCACCGGCGTGCCCGAGACGTTCATGAACGTGTTGGGCTTGGCGAGCACCAGCTTGTCCGCGCCAGGGCGCAGCCAGGTCTCGACGACGCGCGCTCCCCCCTTGTGCTCGCGGAACGCCTCAGAACGCCGCGAGGCGAGCTCATCGACGACCATCTGTCCGATGTTGTGCCGAGTGCTCTCATACCGCGGGCCGGGGTTGCCGAGCCCCACCACGAGCCAGGTCGATGGCATGTCCTCGTCCTCTCCCTGTCCGGGGCTGCAGCATCCCGGTCAGGATACGACAGAGGGGACGCGATCGGATCGCGTCCCCTCTGTGATGAATCAGTCGGAGATCACTCCGCGGCGGCCTCTTCGGTCGCCTCATCGGCGGACTCGCCTTCGGTCTCCGCCTCGTCCTCTTCCGCGGGTGCGGCGGGCACGGAGATCGCGACGACGAGCACCTCGGGGTCGGAGAGCAGCGTGGAGCCCTTGGGGAGCTGCACGTCGGCGGCGGTGATGTGCGCGCCCTCTTCCAGGCCCTCGACCGAGACCTCGATGTTCTGGGGGATGTGCGTGGCCTCGGCCTCGATCGACACGGTGGTGGCGTCGAGGTTCGCGATCGTACCGGGAGCGGACTCGCCCGTGACGATGATCGGGACGTCGATGGCGACCTTCTCGCCCTTCTTCACGACGAGCAGGTCGATGTGCTCGATGATCTGGTGCACCGGGTCCTTCTGCACGTCCTTGACCAGAGCGAGCTGGGACTTGCCCTCGATGTCGAGCTCGAGCAGCGCGTTCGCGCGGCGCAGGATGAGCGAGACCTGGTGGCCGGGGAGCGCGACGTGCACCGGCTCCGTGCCGTGACCGTAGATGACGGCGGGGATCTT
>NZ_LSJW01000233.1:0-2707 GCF_001557335.1 Microbacterium sp. CCH5-D1 | reverse complement strand
GAGGCGGGGACCTCGCCTCCGGCATCCTCGGCGGGCTCGTGATCGGCAGCCTGCTCGACGGCATCTTCGACTGACGCGCCCTTCTCGGCTTTCGCACACCAGAACGGCCCGGTCCCCTGCGGGACCGGGCCGTTCTGCGATTCTGCGATTCCGGATCAGGAAGCGAGCGCCTCGGACGGCGGAGCCTGGGTGCTCAACGCGATCACTCCGTAGTCCCAGCCCTTGCGTCGATAGACGACACTCGGGTGGTCGGTGCGGACATCGACGAACAGGAAGAAGTCGTGTCCGACCAGTTCCATCCTGTCGAC
Source organism: Microbacterium sp. CCH5-D1 (assembly GCF_001557335.1). Classification (NCBI taxonomy): domain Bacteria; kingdom Bacillati; phylum Actinomycetota; class Actinomycetes; order Micrococcales; family Microbacteriaceae; genus Microbacterium; species Microbacterium sp. CCH5-D1. The sequence continues at coordinate 2,399 of NZ_LSJW01000233.1, read as the reverse complement.
GGCTTCCTCGACGGTCATCCACTCGGCATCGAAGCTCTTCGTGCGGATGACGACGGGCGAGTACTCGTCCTCCTCCGCCTGCTGCACCGGCACGCTGCCCGTCGCGACCGCACGGAGGACGTCAGCGGATGCCGGCTGGACGTCGATGCCCTCCAGCACCCCGCTCCCCTTCTCGAAGTGGGCGCCGCGCGGGTGCTGTCGTCCGTCGACCCGCTTCTCCTTCGCGCGACGCAGCTGCTCGGACATCTTGTCCACGGCGAGGTCGAGCGCCACGAACTTGTCGCCGTCCGTCGCCTCTGCGCGGACGACGGGGCCCTTTCCGATCAGCGTGAGCTCGACGGTCTCGTCGGGGATGCGACCGTTGCGATACACACGGTGGGTGACCTTCACATCCAGTCGCTGCGCACGGGACGCGAGCATCTGGATCTTGGCGATCTTCTCTTCGACAACGGTTCGGAAGCGATCGGTGATACCCACTCCGACGCCAACGATGCTTGTTTCCATTGCTGCCTCCTTGTCCCGGTCCTCCCGGCCAAGGGCGGACCGTGGTCGCCTTGTGTCCCCCCACCGTAGTCCGCCCGTCGGCGGATGTCACGGGGTCTTCCCCCTGTGTCGCCGATGCGTTCCCGATGAGGTTCATCCGAATCCGTCACGGCGCGGCGTGGCGGCCAGCGCGACCGCTGCCGAGACGTGGAAGCCCGCCGCGGTCAGCGCCCGTGTCGCCTCGTCGAAGGTCGCCCCTGTAGTGACGACGTCGTCCACGATCACGACCTCGGTGCCTTCGCCTGCCCGACGCACGCGCATCGCGCCGCTCACGTTCGTCGCACGCGCCCGCGCGCCCAGCCCGCGCTGGTCCGAGGTGCCGCCCACGACGCTGAGGAGCCTCTGCGGTTCGGCGTTCGCCCTCCGGATCAGGAGGTCGGGGACACGGTATCCCCGGCGCCGGAAGGCGCTTCGCGACGTCGGCACCGGCACGATCCACCTGCTCGCACTCTCCGTCGAGTTGAGCACGGACGCCAGCGCCGCGCCGAGTGGGCGCGCCAGGAGCGTCTCGCCCTTCCCCTTCAGACGACGGATGCACTGCGCCGCCACCCCTTCGAAGGAGAGCGCGGCCGTCACAGGAAGCCCCTGCGGCGTCGCGAGCCGCTGCGGGTCCGGTTGCAGCGCCTGCCGGCATCGGCCGCACAACAGGGTGCCGGGCTCGTCGCACCCCGCGCAGGTCGCGGCGAGGAGGAAGGCTGCGATCTCGGTGCCCAGATCCAGGAGGTGAGTCTTCGTCCACATCCGACGATTCTGCGGTCTGGCGGTCTGCCCCTCCGAGGATCTCAGGATGTGCGCGCGAAGAGCAGCACATCGCTCTCGCGTGCAGGGAGAGTCACTCCCCAACGCGCGTGGCGAGCACCGCGACGCCGGAGGCGACTTCCCGCCATGCCGACCCCGCGTGGGCGAACAGCTCACCGTTCGCCCCGAGGATGCGCACACCGGACGCCGTGCGCGCCCCGGCGATCGAGACGGCATTGTTCGGTGCGGCCTCCGTCGCCCCCGGCCCCCCGACCATCTGGGTGATCAGTCGCGGGCTGCTCGGATCGGCGAGCACCCCCACCCGGTCGAGTCCGAGCCACACCAGGCCTGTCGCCGGGTCGGCGAGCTGCGTCAGCTGCTTGACCTCTCCGAGTTCGATCGGAACACCGGCCGAGTCCCGGACGACCGCCGCGACGACGACCCACATCTGCTTGCCGACGGTCACGACGGCTGCCACCCTCGCGCCATCCGCCGAGACCCTCAGATGCGAGATCCCCGACGCGCTCGGCCACGCCTTCGCGATCGGATGGGCTACGGCGTCGCTTCCCGACGCCTGCAGGGACGCGGGGGAACCCGTGGGCACCGACCAGGTGTAGCCGTAGGGATCGAGCGAGGGATTGATGAGCCCGGGGCGGGCGTCGAGCTCGTCGAGGCTCCCCGCGCCGACGAGGTAGACGTGCTGGTCGGCGAGTCTGGTGGCGGCGTGGGTGTCGTCGGCGGCCACATCGATCGAGACGATCGGCTGCGGGATCGATGTGATCTCCGCGCTGATCCCGTCGAGCGGCGAGATCTCGTCCCCGACGATGCGCCCGAACGCGCCGTTCTGCAGCACGAGTGTGCCGATCTCGGTGGAGGGCTCCTTGACCTCGGCCTGCCCCGCGTCCAGGTCTCTCCCGTCCACCGTGAATCGCACCTGCGTGACGGCGACGCCGGAGGCCCTGAGGGTAGCCTGGAGCTGCGTGCGCATGCGCGACAGCGTCGTGGCATCCAGTCCGCTGGCCGGGCGCGTGAGCGCGACGTCAGCCACCTGTCCGACGATCGGCACCGCATCCTGCGCCAGCTGCACGTCGGCGGGGAAGGCGTTCTGCACTGCCGGG
>NZ_LSJW01000232.1:0-12481 GCF_001557335.1 Microbacterium sp. CCH5-D1 | reverse complement strand
CCTCTCGATGGGGGTGGGGGTGGGTGTTGCGGTCGGGTGGACGGACGTTCGCGTTCAGGGAAGGACGAGGGAGTCGGCCTGGCGGATGCCGGCGCGACGGAGGATCTGCGGGATGCAGCGTTCGACGAAGGCCTCGTAGTCGGATGCCTCGTTGTAGAGGTGTGCGGACAGCCGGAAGTAGCCGACGCCGCGGAAGCTCGTGAATGCCGTCTCGACACCGACCTCGTCGAGCAGATCCATCCGGAGCGCGTCGGCCTCCTCTCTCGTCGCGCCCAGGCCGAGCGGGAGGCGCACGAGGCGCATCGACGGCACTGGGGAGGGGAGGGGAGTGAGGGGGTCCTCGTCGCTGTACGGGCGCAGAGCCTCGGCGATCAGTTCGGCGCCGGCGTCGGCGATCTCCGCCATCGCCGTGCGAGCCGCTGCCCATCCGAACTCGCTCTCGATGAAGTCGATGGCGGTCGGAGTGGCCAGGTACGTGGTGGCGTCGATCGTGCCCTGCGTGTCGAAGCGGGAGGGGTACGGCTCGCGCGCGGCCCAGGAGTCGATCAGCGGCCAGAGCTCGTCGCGGTCGGGCGCCGTCGTGACCAGAAGAGCCGAGCCCCGCGGTGCGCACGGCCACTTGTGCATGTTGCCGAACCACCAGTCCCCGCCGGCGACAGCGGCCGCGTCGGGGACCAGGCCGGGGGCGTGAGCGCCGTCGACGAGGGTGCGCACGCCGTGTTCGGCTGCGGCGTCGGCGATACGTCGGGTGGGCAGGAGGCGGGCGGTCGGCGAGGTGATCTGGTCGATGACGATCAGTCGGGTACTCGGCCTGAGCTCGTCGGCGAAGAGCTGCACGATCTCGTCATCGGAGGCGAGCAGCGGCACCGCGACGGCGCGGACCGTCGCGCCGAAGCGCCGGGCGAGGCGTTCGGCGCCCATCGTGATCGCGCCGTACCCCTGATCGGTCACGAGGATCTCGTCGCCGGCGTCGAGTCGCAGGGCATTGAAGACCACGGTCGCGGCGGCGGAGGCGTTGGGCACGAAGGCGCTGTCCTCGGCGCGGGCACCGACGAACGGGGCGGTGCGCTCGCGGGCCTCCTGCACGCGCTCCGCGATGCGCGGGAACCACTCGACGGGGCTGAGGTCCGCGCGGCGGCGCAGAGCGTCCTGCTGCGCGACGACGACGGACGGGACCGCGCCGAAGGACCCGTGGTTCAGGTGGATCACGGACGGGTCGAGGGGCCAGGCGTCGCGCGCTGGCATGCCGGAGGTCAGCGTGAGCGGTGCGGGGAACAGCGGTGCGGGCATCGGTCCTCATCGGTGAGTTCGGGCGAGTTGTTGCACAACTTTGCCACAGGGCTGCCGATTCCGCTACAAAACTCCGGTGATGAAACATACTTGTCATACGAGTTTGCGGAAACACCGCCTTCCGACAGACTTCACGAAGAGCGGCGGAGTGTCTGGAGGACGACGATGAGCGCACTCGACACGGCGCTGCACGGGCTGCGGGCCTTGATCGCGGACGGCGCGCTGCGGCCGGGCGACCGGCTTCCCAGCGAGGGAGAGCTCTGCGAGACCCTCGGTGTCTCCCGCGGATCCCTGCGCGAGGCGATCCGTACCCTCGCCGCCCTCGGGGTGCTCGAGACGCGACACGGATCGGGCAGCTACGTCAGCGAGCTGCGCGCCGCCGACCTGATCGGCAGCCTCTCGCTCACCGTCGGACTGCTGCCGATGGCGGGCGTGCTCGAACTGACGGAGCTGCGCCGAGTGCTCGAACCCCACGCCGCTGCACTGGCCGCGGCGCGCATCGACGACGAGACGGTGGAGTCGCTGGACCGCGTGCTCGACGAGATCGAGGCGACCACCGACTTCGAGGCGCAGTCACGGCTCGATCACGAATTCCACATGGCGATCTCCGCGGTCGCGGGCAACGAGGCGCTGACCAGCCTCATCGACGTGCTGCGCTCGCGCTCCCGGGCGTATCGCATCTCCGACCCCGAGGATGCCGCGGAGCTCAAGATCCACTCCGATGCCGGGCACCGCGCCATCCTGCGCGGCCTGGCCGCGGCGGATCCGGTGGCTGCGAGTGCCGCGGCCTCCGCGCACGTCGCGTACACGGAGTACTGGGTGCGCAAGTACTCCGGACTCTGACGCCCCCGACACCCAGCGTCGAAACCCATCGTTGTCGCCCAGACCCACGCCCAGCGGCGGCTTTCACCGTGGGTCTCGGCGCGGACCGTGGGTCTCGGCGGGGAGGGGGCGGGGAGACCTCAGCCGAGGGTGATGTCGACCTGGATCTCGGCGGCGATGCGCTCGAGGTCGGCGCGCAGGGCGTCGAGGTCGACGTCGGCCGGCACCTTCGCGGTGACCGACGCCTCGAACAGGCGCCCGCCCGCCATCGCGGCATCGCGCGTCTCGGTGGCGAGCTCCTCGATGCTCAGGGCGTGAGCGTTCAGCACGCCGGAGACCTCGCGCACGATGCCGGGTCGGTCGTTGCCGAGCACCTGGATCTCGAGCAGCCGATCGTCGGCGGCGGCTGCGTCCGAGCTGCCGGTGAGCACGGCGAGGGTGAGCAGCCCTTGACCCTGGAGGCCGCGGAGCGCCGACGTCAGCTCGGCCTCCTTGTCGTCGGCGACCGAGACCTCGATCACGCCCGCGAACGTGCCGGCGAGCTCGGCCAGCGAGCTGTTCTCCCAGTTGCCGCCGTGCGCATCCACGACATCGGCGACGGCGGCAACGAGGCCAGGACGGTCTGCGCCCGCGACGGTGAGGATCAGAGTAGTCATGCGGCCAGCGTAGCCCGCTGCCCTCACTCCACCCAGACCCCGGTCTCCAGGAACCGCTCCAGCAGGGCGCGGTGCGGGGCGAGGTCCCAGCCCTGCCGTGCGACCCACTCGTCGGAGTAGTAGGTGCCGGCGTAGCGGACTCCGCTGTCGCAGATCAGGGTCACGACGCTGCCGGTCTCGCCCGCAGCTCGCATCCGGGCGATGAGCTGGAACGCGCCGTAGAGGTTCGTGCCCGTCGACCCGCCGGCCCAGTGCAGGGTGCGTTCACGCAGCAGGCGGATCGCGGCGATCGACCCCGCATCGGGGACCTGGATCATCTCGTCGATCACGGTGGGCACGAACGACGCCTCGACGCGCGGGCGGCCGATGCCCTCGATGCGACTCGGGCGTCCGGCCGGCGGATCCACCGTGCCGGCCCAGCCGTCGTAGAAGGCTGAACCCTCCGGGTCGACGACCGCGACCTTGGTGTCGTGCATCCGGTACTTCACGTAGCGGCCGAATGTGGCGCTGGTGCCTCCCGTGCCCGCACCCGTGACGATCCAGGTGGGGATGGGGTGGCGCTCCTGGGAGAGCTGGCTGAACACGCTCTCGGCGATGTTGTTGTTGCCGCGCCAGTCGGTCGCGCGCTCCGCGAACGTGAACTGGTCGAGGTAGTGGCCGGTGCAGTCCGATGCGAGGCGCTGCGCCTCGGGCGACATGTCCTCCGCGCGGTCGACGAAGTGGCAGGTGCCGCCGTAGAACTCGATGAGGTCGATCTTCTCCTGCACCGTCGAACGCGGCACGACGGTGATGAACTTCAGGCCCAGCATCCGGGCGAAGTACGCCTCGGAGACCGCGGTCGACCCACTCGACGATTCCACGAGCGTGGTGTCTTCGCGGATGCGTCCGTTCACCAGCCCGTAGAGGATGAGTGACCGCGCGAGGCGGTGTTTGAGGGACCCCGTCGGGTGCACCGACTCGTCCTTGAGGTACAGGTCGATGCCCCATTCGGGCGGCAGCGGGAACAGGTGCAGGTGCGTGTCGGCGCTGCGGTTGGCATCGGCTTCCAGCAGGGCGATCGCGGTGCTGGTCCAGTCGCTCATGCCCTCGAGACTACCGGGCGGTCAGCCGACCGTTCCGGCGCGCGAGGCCCCGCCCTCGCCGTCCACGTGCAGCAGCGAGGCCTGCGACTGCTCCTGCTGCAGCTGGAATTCGAAGCGCGACCGGTCGCCGCGGTGATACGCGATGAAGTACTCGATGGGCGTACCGTCGGCGCTGCGGCTGATGCTGCGCAGACGCAGCAGGGCCGAACCAGCGCTGACGCCGAGATGCTGCGCCTGCTCGTGCGTGGCCACGGTCGCCTCCGCCGAGCGCACGCCGTGCGTCGCGACGATGTCGTTGTCGGCGAGCAGCCGGTACAGCGACGCCTCGGTCAGGTCGGCGCCGAGCGTCACCGAGCCCACGGCGTCGGGCATCCAGGTCGTCGAGAGCGACCACGGCTCGCCGTCGACGTGGCGCAGACGCTCCAGCACGACGACGGCAGAGCCGACGGGCACCTCCAGGGCGAGCGCGATCTCTTCATCCGCCGTCGTCCGCTCGTGGCGCAGCACGTCGCTGTGCACGTGGCCACCACGGCGCTCGACGTCGTCGTACAGGCCCACGAGGGTGTGCACCAGGCTCTCGCTGGTGCGGGGCCGGGAGACGAAGGTGCCCTTGCCCTTCACGCGCTCGACGAGCCCCTCGTGTTCGAGCTGGGCGAGCGCTTGACGCACCACGGTGCGGGAGATGCCGTAGCGCTCGCACAGCCGGTGCTCGCCGGGGAGCGGATCGCCGGGCTGCAGGCCGTCGCGGGCGATGCCGTCGATGATCAGCTGGCGCAGCTGGTCGTACATGGGCGCGGCGGAATGCCGATCGATCGCGTCGTCGACGATGGCCATCAGTACGCCACCCCCGCGTGCAGGATCACGTTCGCGTAGGGGGTGAACTCCCCGGAGCGCACGAACGCGCGGGCGCCCTGGCTGAGCTTCTTGAACTCGACGTGCGGGATGAGCTCGATCTCGAAGCCCTCACCGGCGAACCGCTCCCGCAACGCCTCGAGCACTTCGGGACTCTGCTCCGCCACCTCGGCCGAGACGGTGGCGCCCTCGACCACCAGCTCGGCGAGCACGGTGTCGAGCACGTCGAGGAAGGCCGGAGCCCCCGGTCGATACGCCAGGTCGATGCGCTCAGAGCCTGGCGGGATGGGCAGGCCCGCATCGGTGACGACGATCAGGTCGGTGTGCCCGGTCTCGCTGATCACGCGGGAGAGCGCGGGGTTGATCGTGGTGGCGGTCTTTCGCATGGGTCTCCTCGGTTCTCCGGATGCGCGGATCGCGGAGTTCAGCTCGCGACGGATGTGGTGGTGCGCTCGGCCAGGAATGCCTCGACCTCCGCGCGGTGGGGAAGGCTCGGCGATGCGCCCTGCTTGGTGACCGTGAGCGCGCCCGCCGCCGTTGCCAGCCGCACGGCGTCCTCCAGGCTGCTCCCGCTGGCGAGAGCTGCACCGAGATAGCCCGCGTAGGCGTCTCCCGCTGCTGTCGTGTCCACGGCGTCGACGGGGAACGGCGGGATCACGGCGGCGCCCTCCGCCGTCACGACGCATGACCCCTGGCCCGCGAGTGTGATGACCGCGGCGCCCACCCCCTGTGCGAGGAACCAGCGGCCGGCGCGCTCGGCCGAGTCCGCGTCCGTGACCTCGATGCCGCTGATCAGCGTCGCCTCGGTCTCGTTGGGGGTGACGATGTCGATGCTCCGCCAGATCTCGGCGTCGAGCTCGGCGGCAGGGGCGGGATCGAGGATGACCGTCATCCCGTGTTCGCGTCCCCGCGCGGTGATGTGCGCGGTGAGTGCGGAGGGGGTCTCGAGCTGCGTGAGCAGCACCGACGTGGTGGGAGCGAGAGCCGCGAGTGCCTCGTCGATCTGTGCGGCACTCAGGGCGGCGTTGGCCAGCGGCACCATCACGATGTCGTTCTGCGCCGAGGAGTCGACGCGGATGTGCGCCACACCGGTCGGGCCGGGAACCGTGCGCAGGTGCGCCAGGTCGACCCCGGCGGCCGTGAGCCCGTCGACGACGAGATCGTGGAAGAGGTCGTCGCCCACGCAGCCGACGAAGCTCGTCCGTGCACCCGAGCGCCCGGCGGCGACGGCCTGGTTGGCACCTTTGCCTCCCAGCATGAGGGTGAACTCGTCGCCCAGGACGGTCTCGCCCCTGGCGGGGAGGCGTCCGGAGAAGGTGGTGACATCGGCCGTGACGCTTCCGACGATCACGACGCCGGTGCGATCCTGGGGGTGTGCGGGGGTCATCTCGCTCCTGATCTCCTTCGACGGCAGGCGTAGCCGACGCTTTGACAGACCGCGGTGGCTGTCATTACATTAGCCGAATCCGCACCTGTAACGACAGGTTGTCCGCGAGGAGACCCCGATGAACCCGATCGCGCCACGCCTGTACGTCGACAGTGCCGACGTCGACCGCGTCTCCCGCCTGCTCGCCGCCGGGGTGGTGCACGGCGTCACCACGAACCCGACGATCCTCGAGCGCGGCGGTCGCACCGCAGCCGACATCCCCGAGCTCTACGCCCGATGGGAGGCGGAAGGCGCGCGTGAGATCTTCTTCCAGACGTGGGGAGGCGACACGGACTCCTTCCTGCGCAATGCCGAGGGCATCCGCGCGCTGGGCGAACGGGTAGCGGTGAAGGTGCCAGCGACCACTGCGGGTTTCGCCGCGGCATCGAACCTCGTGCGCGACGGCGCGACCGTGCTCGTCACCGCGGTGTACTCGGTCGCGCAGGCGCTCGCGTGCGCCTCGATCGGCGCCCAGTACATCGCGCCCTACCTCGGTCGGATGCGCGACGCCGGCCTCGACGGCGACCACACCATCGCGCGGATGCAGGAGGTGTGTGCGGGCAGCGACTCGAACGTGCTCGCCGCCTCGCTGCGTTCGGCCGACGACATCACGGGGCTGCGCCTGGCCGGAGTGCCGTACTTCACCGCAGCGCCCGACGTGCTGGACGAGGTGCTCTTCCACGAGGTGAGCGACAGCTCCGCCACCGAGTTCGACGCCGCGATGGTGCGCCTCGGCGCCTGAGCGACGCCCCGGAGCGGATCAGTTCGCCGCGGCCTGACGCAGCCAGCGCTCGACACCCGCGATGTGCGCGGTGGCGAGCGAGGTCGCGAGGGCGGAGTCGTGCTGGGCGATCGCGTCGGCGATGGCCCGGTGCTCCGACAGGGTGCGCTCGACCGCGCCGGCCTCCGTGAGACCGCGCCAGACCCGCGCACGCACGGTCTGGCTGCTCAGGTGCTCGATCAGGCTCGCGAGATACGCGTTGCCCGACATCGCGACGATCTCACGGTGGAAGCGGATGTCGTGGTCGACGAGCGCCTCGATCGTGACGGCCGCATCGACCGCGTCGACTTCGTCACGCAGCTCGGAGATCTGCTCCTCGGTGCCGAGCGTGGCCGCCAACCCCGTCGCCTGCGACTCCAGCATCCGACGGACCGCGAAGATCTCGAGCATCGAATCGTCGTCGTGCATGTCGACGACGAACGAGATCGCCTCCAGCAGCAGGTGGGGTTCCAGGCTCGTGACATAGGTGCCGTCGCCTCGTCGCACGTCCAGCACCCGGATGACCTCGAGCGCCTTGACCGCCTCGCGCATGGAGTTGCGGGAGAGGCCGAGCCGTTCGGACAGCTCCTTCTCCGGGGGAAGCCGATCGCCCGGGGCGAGTTCGCCCGCCACGATCATCGCCTTGATCTTCTCGATCGCCTCGTCGGTGACTGCCATGGCGTCATCCTAGCGATTGATCGGATGTCTCCGGCAGGATGGGAGCCATGCGTGTTCTCGATTCACATCTGCACCTCTGGGATCCGGAGGCCCTGACCTACACGTGGCTCGACGGGCCGCTCTCAGGACGCTTCGCCGGGGCGGAGCTGGAGCGTGCCCGTGTGGCGCGTGCGGAGACCGAGCGGTCGATCTTCGTGCAGGCGGAGACCGTCGAAGACGACTTCCTCGACGAGGTGCGCTGGGTCGAGGAGCTCGCCCCCGCGGCGGGCGTGATCGGGATCGTGGCCGGCATCCGTCTGGATCGGGGTACCGACACGGTGGTGCACCTGGAGAGTCTCGCGGCGGAGCCTCTCGTCGTCGGCGTGCGTCACCTCCTGCAGGACGGCCCTGACGGGTTGGCCCTCTCCGCCGCATTCGTGACCGGAGCGCGGGAGGTGGCTCGGCGCGACCTCGCCTTCGACGCCTGCGTCCGTGCCGAGCAGCTGCCCGAGGTGGCGCGTCTCGCGGCAGCGATCCCCGAGCTGCGGATCGTGCTCGACCACCTCGGCAAGCCGGCGGTCGGCACGGCTGCTGCGCCGCTCGCGCCCTCAGCCGAATGGGTGCGCGACCTGACAGAGGTGGCGGGCCACGCGAACGCGTTCTGCAAGCTCTCCGGTCTGCAGGCGGAGGCAGGGGGAGACTGGGCGGCGGAGCAGCTGGTGCCGTTCCTCGACGTGGCCGCCGATGCCTTCGGCGTCGAGCGCCTGATGTGGGGGAGCGATTGGCCCGTCTCGGCGATCGGTCCGGCCGAGTCCGCTGCGCCCGACGCACCCGAGCGCGAGAAGGTGGCCTACCAGCCCACGGCACGATCGCGCGGGGCCGATGTCGTCATCGCGTGGGCGGAGGCGCGCGGCCACGATGTCGACGCCCTGTTCTGGCGCAACGCCGAGCGGTTCTACCGGATCGACGCCTCGGCCTGAGGTTTTCGAATCGCGCAACCGGTCCGATCCATGCTTCGGATGTCCAGAGTGCGGATGGAGCCGGTTGCGCGATTCGAAAGCGAGGGGCTACTCCGCGCGCAGGCGCAGCTGGGCCATGCCGCCGTCGACCTCGATGAAGGTTCCGGTGGTCGAGCCGGCTGACGGGCCCACGAGGTAGGCGACCGCCGCAGCGACCTCGTCGGGGCTGACCAGGCGTCCGTGGGGCTGGCGCGCTTCGAGGGCGGCGCGCTCCGCGGCGGGATCGGTGGCCGAGTCGAGAAGTCGCCCCACCCATGGGGTGTCTGCCGTTCCCGGGTTGACGGCGTTCACGCGGATGCCTTCGCGCAGGTGATCGGCGGCCATCGCACGGGTGAGGGCGGAGACCGCACCCTTCGACGCACTGTAGAGCGCGCGCTGCGGCAGGCCGGTGGTCGAGGCGATGGAAGCCGTGTTGCAGACCGCGGCCGCCGGCGACTTCCGCAGCCAGGGCAGGGCGGCAGACGTGACGCGGGCGATGCCGGTCACGTTGACCGAGAGCACTCGGGCCCACTCGTCGTCGTCGTTCGCGGCGATGTCGCCCTGCGCGCCGATACCGGCGTTGTTCACGACGATGTCGATGCGTCCGAACTTCTCGCCGACGGCAGCCACAGCGGCGTCGACGCTCGCGCGGTCGGAGACGTCGGCCGTGAAGGCGGCGAAGGCGGGGTCGGCCGTGGCGGTGTCGCGATCGAGCACCGCGATCGTCGCTCCGTCGGCGTGCAGGCGCTGTGCGATCGCCGCGCCGATTCCGGATGCTCCGCCGGTGACGATCGCCACCAGCCCGTTCAGTCCATGCTGTGCGTTCAATGCGCTCACTTCTGGGCCTCCCATGCCACGAACTCCTGCCGTTGACGGCCGAGGCCGTCGATCTCGATCTCGACCACGTCGCCGGCGGCGAGGTAGGGGTACTTGCCCGACAGGGCGACGCCCTGCGGTGTGCCGGTCAGGATCAGGTCGCCGGGCTCGAGCGTCACATACTGCGAGAGGTGGTGCACGATGTGCTCGACCGTGAAGATCATGTCGCTCGTGTTCGAGTCCTGCCGCGGCTCGCCGTTCACGAAACTGCGAAGGCCGAGCGCGTGGTGGTCGACCTCGTCGGGGGTGACGAGCCAGGGACCGGTGGGGTTGAAGCCGGGCGCGATCTTGCCCTTCGACCACTGTCCGCCCGAGACGGCCATCTGGAAGTCGCGCTCGGAGACGTCGTTCGCGGCGACGAAGCCGGCGACGTGCGCCATCGACTCCTCGGGGGAGTCGAGGTAGGCGGTGCGGGTGCCGATCACGATGCCGAGCTCGACCTCCCAGTCGGTCTTCTCGCTGCCGCGGGGGATCGTGACCGTATCGTTCGGGCCGACCACCGTGTTGGGCGTCTTGAGGAAGAGGATCGGGATGGTGGGCGGCTCCGAACCCGACTCGGCCGCGTGGGCGGCGTAGTTCATGCCGATGCAGATCACGGCGCTCGGGCGGGCGATCGGGGCGCCGATGCGCATCGACGCGGCATCCGCGAGTTCGGGCAGCTCTCCGGCATCGCGGGCGGCCGTGACCCGGGCGACGAAGTCGTCCTCGAGGAAACCGCCGTTCACATCGGATGTTACGGAGCGGAGGTCGAGGTATCGGTCGCCCTCCACGACGACGGGGATCTCATTCCCGGGGGTGCCGAGCCGCGCGAACTTCATGTTTCTCCTGATCGGTCGGGAGGCCGCGATGAGGCGGCCGGTCTCGTTGACAGTATAGACATCCGATGTTTACACTCCAAGAGATCCGCACGGAAGAAATCAGCCGTGCATGGAGAGGAATCCCGTGAGCCGTATCGTCGCCCTCGACACCACCGACATCCGCTTCCCCACGTCCCTGAGCCTGGACGGTTCGGATGCGATGAACCCCGACCCCGACTACTCGGCCGCATACGTCATCGTGCGCACCGACGCCGCCGACGACATCGAGGGGCATGCGTTCGTCTTCACGATCGGTCGCGGCAACGACGTGCAGGTCGCCGCCATCGACGCACTCGCCGGGCATCTGGTGGGTCGCGAGATCGAACCCCTGCTCGACGACATGGGCGGTACGTTCCGCGACATCATCGGCGACTCGCAGCTGCGGTGGCTCGGCCCCGAGAAGGGCGTCATGCACATGGCCATCGGCGCCGTCATCAACGCGCTGTGGGACATCAAGGCCAAGCGTGCAGGGCTCCCGCTCTGGCAGCTGCTGGCCCGCATGACGCCGGAGGAGCTCGTCGACCTCGTCGACTTCCGCTACCTCACCAACGCCCTCACCCGCGAAGACGCCCTCGAGATCCTCCGCGCCGCCGAGCCGGGCCGCGCCGAGCGGGAGCAGCAGCTGCTCGCCACCGGATACCCGGGGTACACCACCAGCCCCGGCTGGCTCGGCTACTCCGACGAGAAGCTCGAACGCCTCGCCCGGGAGGCCATGGCTGACGGATTCACCCAGATCAAGCTCAAGGTCGGCGCCGACCTCGACGACGACATCCGCCGCTTCCGCAAGGCGCGCGAGGTGTGCGGACCCGACTTCCCGATCGCGATCGACGCCAACCAGCGCTGGGAGGTGTCGGAGGCGATCGAGTGGGTGAACGCGCTCGCCGAGTTCCACCCCGCGTGGATCGAGGAGCCCACCAGCCCCGACGATGTGCTCGGTCATGCCGAGATCGCCCGGGGCGTCGCACCCATCCGCGTCGCGACCGGCGAGCACGCCCAGAACCGCGTCATCTTCAAGCAGCTGCTGCAGGCCGAGGCGATCTCGGTCATGCAGATCGATGCCGTGCGCGTCGCCGGGGTGAACGAGAACATCGCCAACCTGCTCCTCGCCGCGAAGTTCGACGTGCCGGTCTGCCCGCACGCCGGCGGTGTCGGCCTGTGCGAGGCTGTGCAGCACCTGTCCATGTTCGACTTCGTCGCCGTCACCGGCACCCGCGAGGGCCGCATGATCGAGTTCGTCGACCACCTGCACGAGCACTTCGTCGTGCCCACCGACATCCAGGGCGGCTCTTACATGGCTCCCACCGCACCGGGCACGGGCATGGAGATGAAGGCCGACAGCATCGCCGAGTACACCTGGACGGGCGCGCATGTCGGCGTCTGACGGTGTGATCGTGCCGGACCGCCTGACCGTCCCGACTCTCGGCTATGGTGCCGCCAACGTCGGCAACCTCTTCCGTGAGCTGTCCGACGACGACGCGTGGGCGGTGCTGGACGCGGCGTGGGAGAGCGGCATCCGCTTCTACGACACCGCTCCGCACTACGGCCTCGGGCTCTCCGAGCGTCGCCTCGGCGCCTTCCTGCAGACCAAGCCGCGCGACGAGTACGTGCTCTCGACCAAGGTCGGCCGGCTGCTGCGCCCGAACCCCGACCACGCCGGCGGCCTCGACACCGCGAACGACTTCCACGTGCCTGACGACCTCCAGCGCGTGTGGGACTTCTCGGCGGACGGCATCCGGAGGAGCCTGGACGAGTCCCGCGAGCGGCTCGGCATCGAGCGCATCGACCTCCTCTACCTGCACGACCCGGAGCGGCACGACCTCGACCTCGCGCTCGCCGAGGCCCTTCCGGCCCTGGAGCAGCTGCGCGCGGACGGCGAGGTGACCGCGATCGGCATCGGCTCGATGGTGTCGGAAGCCCTCGCGGCATCCGTGCGTTCCGCGGACCTCGACCTCGTGATGGTGGCCGGCCGCTACACGCTGTTGGAGCAGCCCGCAGCGGTCGACGTGCTGCCCGCGTGCCGGGAGACCGGGACCGGGATCGTCGCGGCGTCGGTGTTCAACTCCGGACTGCTGGCCTCGAACGAGCCGCGGAGGGATGGCCGCTACGAGTACGGGCAGCTCCCCGACGAGCTGTGGGAGCGCCTGGTGCGCATCGCCGCGGTGTGCGCCGACCACGATGTGCCCCTGCCGGCCGCGGCGATCCAGT
>NZ_LSJW01000231.1:0-11271 GCF_001557335.1 Microbacterium sp. CCH5-D1 | reverse complement strand
ACCGTGAAGCGCGGAGCTGACGCCCAGTCCACTGTGATCGGGGTCGTCACCCGCCACACGAACCTCGGCGAGGTGCGCACGCCCTCGCGGCAGCAGATCACGTTCGACGAGTGCGCGAACGATCTGTTCCGCATGATCGCCGACGGCAGCTTCCCTGACCTGACGGCCCCCACCTCGCCCCGCCGAGGAGCCCCTCGCGCCTCCGACGGCCTCATCCGCATCGATGTCGACGGGATCACGACCTTCGCCAGCCCGAACGCGCTCTCCGCATTCAACCGGATGGGCTTCGACGATGAGCTCGAGGGGGAATCGCTGGCCGAGGTCACCACCCGACTCGTCCCGCCCTCCCGCCAGGTCGACGAGTCGCTGCCCGTGGTCGTCACGGGGCGCGCTCCGTGGCGCACGGACATCGAGGCCCGCGGCGTGACGGTATCCCTGCGCGCCATCCCCCTCAAGGACCATGGCACGCGCATCGGCGCCATCGTGCTGTGCCGTGATGTGTCGGAGCTCCGCCATCAGGAGCAGGAGCTCATCACGAAGGACGCCACGATTCGCGAGATCCATCACCGGGTCAAGAACAATCTGCAGACCGTGGCCTCGCTCCTGCGCATCCAGGCTCGCCGCACGCACTCCGACGAGGCACGCGACGCCTTGACGCAGGCCATGCGCCGCGTGGACGCGATCGCCGTGGTGCACGACACCCTCGCTCAGGGCCTCACCCAGAAGGTCGATTTCGACGAGGTCTTCCACCGTGTGCTCAAGCTCGTCGCCGAGGTAGCCTCCGCGCCGAACACCCGGGCACGGACCCAGTCGACCGGGCGGTTCGGAGTCCTGCCGAGCGAGTACGCGACCCCGCTCGCGCTCGCACTGACGGAGGTCGTCACGAACGCCGTCGAGCATGGGCTCGCCGGCCAGGAGGGTGTCGTGACGATCGACGCGAAGCGCACAGAGGACAACCTCCGTGTCACGGTGCGCGACACCGGCCTCGGTCTGCCGGAAGGGCGGATCGGTCAGGGGCTCGGCACGCAGATCATCCGCACCCTGATCCAGGGCGAGCTCGGCGGCACCATCGAGTGGCACGGGAGCGACGGCGACGGCACCGAGGTGGTCATCGACATCCCGCTGCGCTGGCTGGAACGCTGAGCGCAGCAGGGTCCGGACAGACGGAAGCGGCCTGAGAGTCGATCTCAGGCCGCTTCCGGAAGTTCAGGAGGCGCGGCGTGCGCGGGCGGCGCGACGCTTGAGAGCGCGGCGCTCGTCCTCGGAGAGGCCGCCCCAGACGCCGGAGTCCTGGCTGGTCTCCAGGGCGTACTGCAAGCAGATCTCGGTGACCGTGCAGGTGGCGCAGACGGTCTTCGCCTTCTCGATCTGATCGACGGCCGGGCCGGTGTTCCCCACGGGGAAGAAAAGCTCGGGGTCGACAGTCAGGCAGGCGGCCTTATCGCGCCAGTCCATGGGGGCTCCTCGGTGTGGATTTCATGAGATGTCGCGATGCGACCTCTCGGATTCGGGTAGTAGTTCGGGTTCCGCTACCCTGTTGAGATGCGGACGGAATGCCCGCGAATTGTGATGCGAGCGTGAACGCTCGCCCCACGCCGCTGTGGGAGCACATGACTTTCTCTATTCTGTTACATGAAAACCGTGAAATCAAGGGTTTTCTCCTCATTCGATCCATGGGAGACACCGTGCGCGCACCCGGAATCGCCCTCGCGGCAGCAGCCGTCCTCGCTCTCGAGGCAGTGGCGCTCCTGGTCTTCGCGGTGATCGAACTCGCCGGCCTCGGTGCGGGTGACGCGGCCTCTCTCCCGACCGCCCTCGCGCTCATCGTGCTCACGCTGATCGGTGCCGCAGCCCTCGTCGCCTTCGCGGTGGGCACGCGCTCCGGGAAGTCCTGGGCGCGCTCAGGGGGAGTGGTCTTCCAGGTGCTCGCCGTGGCGCTCGCGCTGGCTTCTCTCACGCTGCAGCCGATCTCCTGGCCGTTCACGCTCGGAGTCGGGCTCCCCGGCCTGGTCGGCTTCGCGCTGCTGATCACGAGCGCCCGTCGCGAAGGGCCGCAGCGCGCGGCGGAGTGACCTCCGGAGCTCGGATCTCCGAGGCTCGGGAGGTGCCTACGGGGCAGGTCAGGCGTCGATGCCGAGCTGTTTGCGCAGACGCGCAACGTGGCCGGTGGCCTTGACGTTGTACTGCGCGAGCACGATCGTGCCGTCCTCGTCGAGGACGAAGGTCGAGCGGATGACGCCTTCGACGAGCTTGCCGTAGTTCATCTTCTCTCCCCACGCACCGTACGCGGAGTGGACCGCGTGATCGGGGTCGCTGAGGAGCGGGAAGGTGAGGGCGTCGCGCTCGCGGAACTTCGTCAGCGTCGCGGGGTCGTCACGCGAGATGCCGACCACGCGGTAGCCGGCGCCCTGGAGGGAAGAGATGCTGTCGCGGAAGTCGCAGGCCTCGGTGGTGCATCCGGGGGTCATCGCCGCCGGGTAGAAGTACAGCACGGTCTTCTGGCCGCGCAGATCCTCGAGGCGGACGGTGTTCCCGTCCTGGTCGAGGAGTGAGAAGTCGGGGGCGGCGGTTCCTGGTTCGAGGCGCTGGGTCACGCCTCCAGCCTATCGCCCGGGCGTCTGCTCCGCCTTGTCTGCGAACGTCTGCAGCAGCCGCTGCAGAGAGTCGAGTCGCGCACGACCGGTCTCTCCCAGCTCGCCTCGTTCCGCCGCCTCGATGAGCGCGCAGTCGGGGGCATCGGCCAGATGGGTGCAGCCGCGGGGGCAGTCCTCGGCGATCGTCGCGAGCTCGGTGAAGGCCGCGAGGATGTTGGCCGGATCGACATGGCCGAGTCCGAACGAGCGCACCCCAGGGGTGTCGATCACCCAGCCGGTGCCACCCGCTCCCTGGTAACGCAGGGACACGGTCGACGACGACGTGTGGCGTCCGCGTCCTGTCACCTGATTCACGTGTCCCGTGGCGCGCAGCGCTGTGGGGACGAGTGCATTGACGAGTGTCGACTTGCCGACTCCGGAGTGTCCGACGAACACCGTGGAGTGACCGATGAGAGCCTCGCCGATCTCCTCGACGGGCATCTCGTCCTGGGAACTCGTGAAGACCCGAAGGTCCAGCCCCTCGAAATGCGTGAGGAACTCGGTCGGGTCGGCGATGTCGGTCTTCGTGACGACGAGAAGGGGGCGGATGCCGGCGTCGAGTGCTGCCACGAGATAGCGATCGACCAGGCGCGCACGGGGTTCGGGGTCGGCGGCCGCGACGACGATGAGCATCTGGTCCGCGTTGGCGACGATCACCCGCTCGACCTGGTCCGTGTCGTCCGCGCTGCGTCGGAGAAGCGAGGTCCGCTCCACGATGCCGACGATACGGGCGAGCGTGCCATCGTCTCCCGAGGTGTCGCCGACCACTCGGGCCTGGTCGCCCGTGACGATGGGTGTTCGGCGCAGCTCGCGCGCACGTGTGGTGGTGATCGTGCGCTCCTCCGCCGTGTCCTCCCCGAGCAGGACGGAGTAGCGACCCCGATCCACACCGAGCACTCGCCCCACCTGCGCGTCCTCGTGCGCGGGACGGCGCTTCGTGCGCGGCCGGTTGGCTTTGGGGTTCGGGCGGGTGCGGATGCTGCTCTCGTCGAAGTCCTCGAAGTCGTCTTCGAGGTCGTCGGCGTCGTCGAGCCAGCTCACCGTCAGCCCCGCAGCATCCGCTCCCAGAGCATCGTGAACTCCGGGAGGGTCTTCGCAGTGGTGCCGATGTCGTCGATCTCCACATCGGGGACACGGAGACCGATGAGCGCGCCGGTCGTTGCCATGCGGTGGTCGTGGTGCGCAGCCCAGCGTCCGCCGTGCAGCGGGCGCGGGATGATGCGGAGTCCGTCCGGCAGTTCCTCGGCCTCGCCGCCGAGGGCACGCAGGTTCCCGATCAGCGCGGCGATTCGATCGGTCTCGTGCAGGCGGATGTGCCCGATGCCGCGGATCGTCGTCGGGGAGTCCGCGAAGGCGGCGAGGCCGACCAGTGTCGGGGTGAGCTCGCTCGCCGCCGAGAGATCGAGGTCGAGACCGCGGATGCCGGAGCCCGCGCGCACAGTCAGCGTTCCGCCGTGCCGCCCGACGTGAGCTCCGGTCGCCTGGAGGATCTCCGGCAGGAGGGCGCCCGGTTGGGTGGAGTGCGGAGGCCAGCCCGTGATCGACACGGATCCACCGGTGACGAGCGCGGCGGCGAGGAACGGTGCGGCGTTCGAGAGATCGGGTTCGATCGCGATCTCCTTGGCGCGGGGGACGCCCGCCTCGACAAGCCATTCGCCGACGGCTGGGCGCTCGATGCGGATGCCTCGGCGGCTGAGTGCCTCGATGGTCATGTCGATGTGCGGAAGGCTCGGCAGGTGCTCGCCGGTGTGGACGAGGTGCAGTCCCACATCGAAACGCGGAGCGGCGAGGAGGAGCCCGGAGACGAACTGGCTCGATGCGGAGGCATCGATCTCGACGCGACCCCCGCGGATGCGCCCGTGGCCGCGGATCGTGAACGGAAGAGCCCAGGTGCCCTCGTCGTCGATGTCGACTCCGAGGTCGCGCAGCGCGCTGATGAGGCCCCCCATCGGCCGATGGAGGGCGGTCTCGTGCGCGGTGAGATGCACGTCGTTCTCGGCGAGTCCGGCCAGCGGAGCGATGAAGCGCATGACGGTGCCGGCCTGCCCGCAGTCGATCGTGGTGCCGCCGTCGAGTCTCGCAGGGGTGACGACGAGGTCAGGCCCGAACTCATGACCGGCATCCACCTCCTCGATGCCCACCCCGAGGGCACGCAGCGCGTCGACCATGCGCGCGGAGTCGTCGGAGTGCAGAGGGGCGATCAGGCGGCCGGGACCGTCGGCGATCGCGGCGATGATCAACTCGCGGTTCGTCAGCGACTTCGAACCGGGGATCGTGAGCTCGGCGTGCACGGGCACGTCGGTCGAGGGCGCGGTGTAGGCGCCCTGCACGCGGGAGGGGGAATACCTGTTGGCGCTCATCGGTTCTCACCTTAGTAAACGCAGGGAGCTTCGTCGCGAACGACAGGCTCCCACCCCACCGAAGGAGCGAGTATGACGGCGACGTTGGAGCGCGAGGTGATCGACCTCAGCGGCCTAGACTGGCCGGTGATGGATGACACCGCAACCGCAGACACCGTCGGCGACCCTCGGCGCGAGTTCGAAGAGCAGGCGCTCCCGTTCATGGACCAGCTCTACGCCGCCGCGATGCGTATGACGCGCAATCCCGCCGACGCCGCAGACCTCGTGCAGGAGACCTTCGTCAAGGCCTATGGGTCCTGGGCGACGTTCTCGCAGGGTACGAACCTCAAGGCGTGGCTCTACCGGATCCTCACGAACACCTACATCAACATCTACCGCAAGCGTCAGCGGGAGCCGTTCCAGGGCACGATCGACGAGCTCGAAGACTGGCAGCTGGGCGGAGCGGAGTCGACGACGGCGTCGCACAGCCGGTCGGCCGAGGCGGAGGCCATCGACCGGATGCCCGCCTCCGTCGTCAAGGACGCGCTGCAGGCCGTGCCGGAGGACTTCCGTCTCGCGGTCTATCTCGCGGATGTCGAGGGTTTCGCGTATCAGGAGATCGCCGACATCATGAAGACCCCCATCGGCACCGTCATGAGCCGTCTGCACCGTGGCAGGCGGATGCTGCGGGAGCTGCTGGCAGATTACGCCGCTGAGCGGGGCATCGCCGCGGCCGAGACGAGGAGCAAGAAATGAGTGACTGCGGCTGCGACAAAGCCCGTCAGGATCTGGAGGAGTATCTCCGCAACGAGGTGTGCAAGACCGAGCACACCGAGATCCGCGAGCATCTGGAGAACTGCCCGTCCTGTCGGGATGAGGCTCTCGTCGCCACCACCCTCACCGATGTGATCGCGCGGGCCTGCAAGGAGACCGCACCCGAGGAGCTGCGCGACCAGGTGTTCGCCCGGCTGCGGGCAGTGCAGGCAGCCCAGCACTGACTCCGGGTCGGAGGGCGTCGGTAGTGTGGGTGGATGACCTCCATCGATGCGAGAGACGTACCCGCTGACACCATCTCGAGGGAACGACTGGCCGGAGCCGGTCTTGACTATCGCGTCGTCGATCTGAGCGACGAACCGAAGGCATCGGCATTCGAGCGCGCGGTCGACCGCGGGTTCCTCGGGCCTGAGCCGAGCGCCGAGATGATCGCCCAGGTGCGCAAGACCTTCGCCGAACGGCGGAACGTCGGGGTGTACGAGCAGGGCGCCGTCGATGCCGACCTTCCCGTCGCGACCATCAACGGCTGGGTGACGCCGCTCACCGTTCCCGGTGGGCGTGAGATCGACATGTGGGCCATCAGCGTGGTGACGGTGTCGGCGACGCATCGCCGCCGCGGGATAGCCAGGGCGCTTCTCGAAGGAGAGCTTCGCGCTGCGGCAGCCTCCGGTGTGCCCATCGCGGGCCTCACGGTGTCGGAGGCGACGATCTACGGTCGCTACGGCTTCGGCTCCGCGATCCCGGTCGCGCGTCACACGGTCGACACCCGCCGCGCCGGCTGGAGCGGCCCGACCCCGCTCGGCACCCTCGAGTACGTCGACCGGGAGACCCTCGCTGCAGACCTCGGCACGGTCCACGAACGCGCACGGGGGAGGGCCGCGGGGCAGATCCCGGGCTGGCAAGGTCGATGGGAGGGGTACGCGGGCGTGTCTCCCACCCCGGACCGCGACCAGGCACGTGGGGTGCGTTATCGGGACGAAGACGGCGTGCTGCGTGGCGTCATGGCCTACACCGTCGGTGAGGCCGCCGGCACCTTCCGGTTCCGGATGGACGTGCGCCTGCTGGTCGCCGAGACGACGGACGCGCGCACGGCGCTCTGGCGCTTCGCTCTGCAGCACGATCTCGTCGACGAGGTGGTCGCCGACCTCCGCCCGGTCGACGACCCGCTGCCATGGCTCGTGCACGACACCCGCGGCGTGAAGCAGGAGGTGCACGACCACGGCTGGCTGCGCGTGCTCGACATCCCTGCCGCGCTGACCGCCCGTCGCTACTCGGCGCCGATCGACACCGTCATCCGCGTGGAAGACTCCCTCGGCTTCGCGAACGGCGACTGGCGCCTGCACGTGGACGACTCCTGCGTCGCCACCGTCGATCCGGTGACCGACTCCGCGACAGACGTCGATGTCACGCTCGATGTCTCCGCGCTCTCCGCCCTGTATGCGGGAGGGGTCCGCGCTGCGACGCTGCACGGTGCCGGCCGCATCGCCGCCGATGCCGCTGCGGTCGAGGCCCTCGACCGAGCCTTCATCACCTTCCCCGCGCCGTCTCTCGACATCTGGTATTGAGTCCGCCCGTCCGCGGCTGATTGCTGCGGGGGAGCACCGAATGGCCTCGCGCTCCTGCGCGAGGCCATTCTCGTGCGGAAGGAATAACTAGAAAGGGCTTTACCAGAAAGGGCCTTTACTATAACCTCGCCTCAGAGCGGATGCCCGTCCGCCCTGCTCGACTTCCGCAATGAAGCTCTTGAGACGAGGTTTCCATGCACGACAACCGCTGGAGGAAGTCCCTTCCTCTCGTCGCCGGCGCCGCAGCGCTGGTATTCGCATTGGCCGGCTGCACATCCGATGGCGGCTCGTCGGGAGGTGATCGCCCGCTCCGCATGTGGTCGGGGTCGATGACGCCCATCACCAACAACTTCAACCCGTTCGCCGTCGACACCGCGACGCACATGACGTTCGGTGCCATCTACGAGCCGCTCTTCTTCTTCAACCAGCTCTCGGACGATGCGCCTGTCGGCCTGTTGGGCGACTCATATGAGTTCAACGAGGACGGGACGGTCCTCACGATCGCCATCAAGCCCGACCTCAAGTGGAGCGATGGCGAAGATCTGACGGCCGAGGACGTCGCCTTCAGCCTCGGATACGGCTCCAACCTCGACCCCGACATGGTGTCGGTCGATGCCACCGATGACATCACAGCGGTCGTGACGTACTCGTCTCCGAAGTTCACGGCGACCTCGCTGATCCTCGGCTCCACCTGGATCATCCCGAAGCACATCTGGTCCGAGATCGACGACTACATGACGGAGACGAACCCGAAGCCGGTGGGCTCGGGGCCGTACACGCTCAAGTCGTTCACGGACGCCGCTTACACGCTCGAGGCGAACCCGCTCTTCCGCGACGGCGCACCGGCGATCAAGGAAGTGCAGGACATCGGGATCGACTCGAACCAGTCGTCGGAGGACCTGCTGAAGACGGGAAAGCTCGACTGGGTCGGCCAGTTCATCGCGAATCCCGACGGGGTGACCTCCAACGGGCGCATCAGCACGATGAACCAGCAGCAGGACCCCACCGTGATCATGACCTGCGCGGACGCGTCGATGGGCTGCACGGGTGCGCAGACCGATCCCGCCGTGCGTCAGGCACTGAACGTCGCGATCGACCGCGGTGCGATCAGCGGCAAGGCGTTCGCCGGTCTCTCCGGCGAGGCGTCGCCGAGCTTCGCCCTGCTCCCTCGCGACGAGAAGTGGCTGAGTGATCCATCGTTGGCGGTCAGCCCTCAGGAGCCGGATGCCGCCAGCGCCGAGGGGATCCTCGAAGCGGCCGGCTACACGAAGGGGAGTGACGGGTTCTACGGCAAGGACGGCATGCCCATCGAGCTCGACCTCTTCTCACCCGACGGGTGGACGGACTACAACGATGCGGCCAAGCTCATCAGCTCGCAGGCGGCCAAGGCCGGCATACGGGTGAACGCACGGACGGTCTCGGAGGCCGAGTACTGGACGCCGATCTCGACCGGCGAGTTCCAGCTCGCGCTCTACGGCATCACGCAGTCGCTGGTGGCCGATCCGTTCTCCAACTATGACCGTTACTTCACGACGACCGCGACGGCGAAGGTCGGCGAGGAGCCGACAAAGGGGCAGAACTATGCCCGCTACACGAATCCCGCAGTGGATGAAGCGGTCAAGCGAGCGGGAGCGACCCAGGACGAGGTGATCAAGAAGGACGCGTACGCGATGGTGCAGACGGAGATCGCCCGTGATCTGCCCTACATCCCGGTCGTGCTCAACGCGTCGCAGTCGTTCTTCAACACGGCGGATTTCACCGGGTGGCCGAGCGATGACGACCTGTATGCGGCACCTCTACCGTACCTGTCGACGGCGTCGGCAGTGATCCTGACCCACCTCCGCCCCGTCGAGAAGTAGGACCATCACCCATGGCTCGATCCACAGAGAGGAGAGGCTCGTGAAGTTCTGGATGCGCCGCATCGCGTTCTACATCATCACACTGTGGGCCGCGATCTCCCTCAACTTCCTGCTGCCGCGACTGCTCCCCGGCGACCCTGCCGCGATCATGCTGGGCAAGCTCCGGCGCGCGAACGGGGGGAGGCCGCTGTCCGAGGAGACGATCAAAGCGATCACCTCGATCCTCGGGGCGGAGAAGGGATCGACGCTGTGGGATCAATACCTCGCCTACTGGGGTCGGCTGCTGCACGGTGATCTCGGGGTCTCGTCGACCCGATACCCGGCCCCGGTAGGCGAGCTCATCGCTGCGGCATTGCCGTGGACGGTGACGCTCGTCGGAGCAGCCACCATCATCTCGTTCGTCCTCGGAATCATCGCCGGTGCGTGGGTCGGCTGGTTCCGGGGCACGTGGGTCGACCAGCTCGTGCCGATCACCACTTTTCTGCAGTCGATCCCGTACTTCTGGCTCGCGCTCGTACTGGTCGCAGTCTTCTCGGTGCAGTTGGGGTTGTTGCCGATCATCGGCGGGTACGACGTGTTCGAGTTCCCCGCCGGCCCTGAGTGGTCACCGGCCTTCTTCGCCAGCGCGTTCGTTCACGCTCTGCTCCCCGCCGCGACGATCGTGATCTCGTCGGTCGGAGGGTGGCTGCTGGGGATGCGGAACATGATGGTGCAGACGATGTCGGAGGACTACGTCCTCACCGCGGAGGCCAAAGGACTGCGACCCTCACGCATCCGCACCGCATATGCGGCGCGCAACGCCTCCATCCCGAGTCTCGCCGGCTTCGGGATCGCGCTCGGATTCGTGGTGGCCGGCTCGATCGTCACCGAACAGGTCTTCAGCTATCCGGGGCTCGGCAAGTTGATGATCCAGTCCGTTCAGGGCCTCGACTATGCCCTGATGCAGGAGTGTTCCTCGTCATCACCCTGACGGTGCTGGCGGCGAACTTCCTCATCGACCTCCTCTATGGCTTCATCGACCCGAGAGTGCGCCGCGATGGCTGACCTGATCGTTTCCCCGTCCGAGTCCACACACGCCGTCGCCGTCGCGCGGTCGGCACGTCTGCGGAACGGACTACCTCGGCTCTCCGGCAAGCTTCTCGCCGGTGTGGTCCTCCTCGGAGTGATCGTGCTGTTCGGGCTCATCGGGCCGCTGCTTCTCGGCGATCCGCGCGACGCGAGCTTCGACCCGCTGCTCCCGCCGAGTCCCGAGCACCCGCTCGGCACGACCAAGCTCGGCTTCGATGTGCTCGCTCAAGTGGCGACAGGCACTCAGGGATCGCTCTTCGTCGGCGCGGTCGCGGGGGCGGTGGCGCTCTTCCTCGCCCTGGTGTTCGGTGTGCTGGCCGGCTACTTCGGTGGAGCTCTCGATGAGACCCTGATGCTGGCCACGAACATCATGCTCGTGATCCCCGGCCTGCCTCTAGTCATGGTGATCGCGGCATATGTCCAGCACACCGAGGGGCTTGGCGACCTCGCGCGTAGCTCGCTGTTGGTGGCTCTCGTGCTCGGTATCACGGGCTGGGCAGGGTCAGCCGTGGTTCTCCGTGGCACCGCACGTTCCCTGCGCACGCGGGACTATGTCGCGGCGTCGGTCGTCGCGGGCGAGCGTCCACTTCGGGTCATCTTCGTCGAGATCCTCCCGAATCTCGTCCCGCTGCTCGCGGCCCAGCTCATCTTCGGTGTGATCTTCGCTGTCCTCGGCGAAGCGGGCCTGTCGTACCTCGGCCTCGGACCGACCGGTTCGATCACCCTGGGAACGGTGTTGAACGACGCCCAGACCGGGCAGGCCGTGGGCAGCGGTGCCTGGTGGTGGTTCGTGCCACCCGGTCTGATCATCGCCCTCATCGGGACCGCATTGTCTCTGATCAACTTCGCGATCGACGAGATCGTGAATCCGAAGCTGCGCCTGGTTCCGGTGGCTGCGCGACGCCAGCGTCTGGCGCGTCGTGCCGGTCGTGGTGTCGGTGGGGAAGGAGCGGTCGCATGACCGGGAACACAGCGGTCCTGACGGCGCGGAATGTGTCGATCGAGTATGAGGTGGATCCGCCGGTGAAGGCCG
>NZ_LSJW01000230.1:0-11641 GCF_001557335.1 Microbacterium sp. CCH5-D1 | reverse complement strand
CTCCCGCACCGGATGACGATTCCCGGCCAGCGCCGCCCGAACCCGCGGCCGACGTCGCCTCAGCGGCAGCGCCGGTCGTCGGTGAAGGGACCGAGCCGCCCCCCGATAGCGACGTGCCGCGCCGGCGGGAGATCCTCGCCCGGACGCTGCGTCGGCTCCCCGTGCTGGTGCCCGTCGTCTCCGTCCTGCTGCTGGCGGCCGGAGTGGGCATCGGCTGGGCGGTGTTCGCGCCGCCATCGCCGGAGGTCACGCTGACGGCGGTGCAGCAGGACCGCCGTGACGCGCTCGCCGCAGCCGACTTCGATCCCGGCTCGGTCGTGCCCCTCGCGCGAGAGGGGGATGCGCTGGCCTGGTACGCGACCCGTGAGGAGGCCGGCATCCGGTGCCTGATCCTCGACGTCGGCGCGCAGTCGCAGTCGACCTGCCTCCCGGTCGACAGCATCGGGCGCGGCCTGAGCGCGACGATCCCGGTCCCCATGGAGGACAGCGGTGACACCCCTCGCGGAGTGGAGGCGGTGAGCGCCTCGATGCTCCTCTCGACGACGGGGGAGCCGATCGTCACCCTGGAACGCTGGCCGATGACGTCTTCTTCACCGTCGCAGTTCGCGGGTGCGGAGCGGTCACGCGCGGAGGAGCTGGCCGGCGAGGGGTTCGTCTCGTCCCTCGAGATCGTCGGTTCCTTCCGCACCTTGCCGGTGTGGACCGGGGACCGCGTGTCGGATCTAGGCACCGTCGAGAAGTGCCTCATCGTCGATGCGGTCGATGCGATGACGTGCGCCGCCTCCACCGCCGCCGTCGAGTCCGGACTCGAAACGCGGATCGACCGCATCGACGGCGGAGACGGTGCGCTCATCGGCACCTCGACTCTCGCGGCGAGGTTCACGAGGTGGCAGACGCCCTACCTCGTCATCACCGAGGCATCGCCGGGGAGGGGAGGCCCGGGCGAGATCGTCCGGGTAGAGGCCCCACCCGGTGACCCCATCGTGGTCGAACCGCCGGGCCGCGATCCGGACGGCTGAGCGGACGTCAGCTCGCCGCGGGCACCCGGTCGGCGAGGATCGCGCGGCGCTGGTCGCCGATGCGGACGAGGATCAGCGTCGCCTCCTGGTCTCCGCGCAGCGTGAGCTTCTTCCGGAAGGCGGCGGGATCGACATCCACTCCGCGTTTCTTGATCTCCAGGCGTCCGACATCGTTCGCCTTGAGCGCGGCGTTGATCGCCTTGGGGCTCGCCGGAAGCGTCTCCCTGACGCGGAAGGACTGCACGAACGGACTGGTCAGGGCTGCGTCGGATGTCAGATAGGCGATGTGTTCGTCGAGCATGCCGGCGTCGAGACTGCGGGCGACCTCTCCGATCAGCCGCGCGCGGATCACGGCCCCGTCCGGCTCGTGCAGGAAGGCGCCGAGCTCGCGCACGGGCTCATCGGCGGTGTCGGCCGCAGCCGTGAGTTCGTGCGAGCGCTCGCCGCGGATCACCAGTGCCGCGCGGCGCACTCCTTCTCGGGCGAGGGATCCGCTCCACACGACGAGTTCGACCACGCTGCCGTCGGCGCTCACCCACTGCGCCTCGGCATCGGCGGGCAGTGCGTCGCGGTCGTGGGCCGGTCCGAGCTTGATGCCGGTCGGGCGACGTGCGGCCACATCGAACGCCCAGTCCAGGGAGGGGGAGTAGTCGTCGGCGGAGACACGCCTGGTCTCGCTGTGCCCGGAGGTGCGTCTGGCCGGGTCCATCCAGACCGCGTCCCCGTCGTCCAGTCTGGAGAGGGCTTCCTCCGCCGTCTCGTGCCGCACCGCGGCGTCGTCGCCGAACGGCGCCAGGTTGTATGCCGCGATGGCGGAGGTGACCTCGTCGGCGTCGACGGCGTGCACTTCGAGTCCGGCTCCGGCGAAGGCGAGCGCATCGCCGCCGATACCGCAGCCGAGGTCGGCTACACGGGTGAAGCCCGACTGACGGATGCGCTGGGCGTGCCGTGCCGCGACACCGAGCCGCGTCGCCTGCTCGAGGCCGGCCCTGGTGAAGAGCATGCGGGCGGCGAAGGGGCCGAACTTCGTCGCTGCCCTCGACCGCAGGTGCGCCTGCCCGACGACGGCGGACACGAGGTCGGGGGAGTGGCCGGCCGCACGCAGCCGCGACACCGCTCGCGCGACCTCGGTGGTCGACTCGATAGGACCGGTCGTGTCGAGAAGCTCGAGACCTTCGGGGGTGAGCAGGGCGCGCAGCTCGGACATCTCCACGGTCTCAGCCTAATCGGCCGCGCCTCGAGTCGAACCGCGTCGCTCACTGGCACTCGCATTGCGTGAGTGCCAGCCGAGCGCCTAGACTGGATTAGCACTCTCGGGTTGAGAGTGCGAACAAGTCTTTCGTGTCAGCGTCAAGAAAGAAGAGGTAGACCGTGTCGGTTTCCATCAAGCCGCTCGAGGACCGCATCGTCATCAAGCAGGTCGAGGCCGAGCAGACCACCGCGAGTGGCCTGGTCATCCCCGACACCGCCAAGGAGAAGCCCCAGGAGGGCGAGGTCGTGGCGGTCGGCCCCGGCCGCATCGACGACAACGGCAACCGTGTTCCGCTCGACGTCGCCGTCGGCGACCGCGTGCTCTACAGCAAGTACGGCGGCACCGAGGTGAAGTTCGGCGCAGACGAGTTCCTCGTCCTGTCGGCTCGCGACGTCCTGGCGGTCGTCGTCCGCTGATCTGCTGAACCTGTTCCCCGCCTCTCATGAGGGGCAGAGTGAGGTCCTCGAAGGGGGCCCGGATGCGTCTCGCATCCGGGCCCCCTTCTGCGTCCGCCAGCGGGCATCCCTTTCCTGCCAAACTCCGCCGGGAGGCTCAGCCGTCGCGGTCCGCATCCTCGCCGCGGGCATAGGGTTGTGCGGTGACCCCAGAGACGACCCGCGCCACGCAGACCGCCGGAGTCGCCTACGCCGGAGGGGCGTACCTCCTCTGGGGCGTGCTTCCCCTCTACTTCCTTCTCCTCGTTCCGACGGGTCCGTGGGAGGTCGTGGCCTGGCGGGTGCTGCTCTCTTTCGTCTTCTGCGTCCTGCTCCTCACCGTCACGCGCGGTTGGGTGGCCTTCGGCGTCATCATCCGCCAGCCGAAGCTGCTGGGGTTGACCGCGCTGGCGGGTCTGCTGATCTATGTGAACTGGCAGGTGTTCCTGATCGGAACGCTCAGCGGCAACGTCGTCGAGACGAGCCTGGGGTACTTCATCAACCCGATCACGACCGTGCTGCTGGGTGTCTTCGTGCTGAAGGAGCGCATCCGCCGACTGCAGTGGGCAGCCATCGCCATCGCGGCGATCGCCGTCATCGTGATCGTCGTCGCCTACCGGCAGTTCCCGTGGATCGCGCTGTCGCTGACCGCGTCCTTCGGCGTGTACGGGCTCATCAAGAAGAAGATCGGCCCTGCGGTCGATGCGATCAGCGGCCTGACTCTGGAGTCGTTCTGGCTGATCCCCATCGCGGTGGCGCAGCTGATCATCGTCGCGCTCACGTCGGGCATCACGATGGGCGCGAACGGGTGGGCGCACGCGTTGCTGCTGGCCTTCGCCGGTGTCGCCACGGCCGTTCCGCTGCTGCTCTTCGCCGCGGGAACCCGACGCATCAACCTCACGGTGATCGGCATGATCCAGTTCATCACCCCCGTCATGCAGTTCCTCATCGGGGTCCTGGTGCTGCACGAGCCGATGCCGGCCGAGCGCTGGGCCGGCTTCATCATCGTGTGGATCGCGATCGGCGTCTTCGTGGTCGACCTCCTGCTCGCCGCGCGACGAGGGCGCAGGATTCCACGGGTCGAGGCCGCCTGATCCCGAGGACCACGGGTCAGGGAACCCGGTCCCGGATCGTTAACGCACCGAGACACTTGCACCCCCTGTGCGCGATACTCACGCCCTAGTGTTAGAGCACCCGATTGTGGTCACAATCCACGTTCAGTTACGCAAGGGAGCATCATGAACGCATTGAAGGGCTCGCGCACAGCGAAGGTCTTCGCCGGGATCGCACTGGTCAGTGCATCCGCCATCGTCATCGCTGGTTGCAGCAGCACTCCGAGCGGGGAGAGCGGCGGCAGCGACAAGCCCGCAGCCGATCTGACGCTCAAGCTCGGCTCGCTGCTTCCGCAGACCGGCTCGCTGGCGTTCCTCGGCCCGCCCATGGAGTCGGGCGTCGGGCTGGCCGTCCAGGAGGTCAACGACGCGGCCGCCGGCATCACGATCGACCTGACGGCCGAAGACGAGGGCGACACCGACACCAAGGCCTACGAGACCTCGATCACCAAGCTGCAGGGCGCCGGCGTCTCCGCCATCGTCGGAGCTGCCGCATCCGGTGTCTCCAAGCTCATCCTCGACGGCAACGTCAGCGCCGGGATCCTCCAGATCTCCGCGTCGAACACCTCGCCCGACTTCACCACGTGGGATGACAACGGTCTGTACTTCCGCACCGCCCCCAGCGACCTGCTGCAGGGCGAGGTGCTCGGCAACCTCATCGCCGAGGACGGCGCGAAGACGCTCGGCATCATCTACCAGAACGACGCGTACGGCACGGGCCTCGATGCGGCGATCAAGGAGACCTTCGAGGGCACCGGTGGCGAGGTCGTCGCCGAGGCGTCGTTCAACGTCGGCGACGCGCAGTTCGACGCCCAGGTCGAGACGATCAAGGCGCAGAACCCCGACGCGGTCGCGATCGTGTCGTTCGACCAGTTCAAGACCATCGCGCCTCTGCTGGTGAACGCCGGCATCTCGGCCGACAAGTTCTACATGGTCGACGGCAACCTGTCCGACTACGGCTCGGAGATCCCGGTCTCGCTCGAGGGCGCGCAGGGAACCAAGGCCGGCCCCGCACTCGCCGACGACTTCACCTCGCGTCTGCAGGACTTCTGGACGGGTGAGGGCAACGCCGAGGTCAAGGACTTCACCTACGCGGCTGAGGCGTACGACGCCGTCATCCTCGTGGCGCTGGCCTCCCTGGCCGCCGGCTCGACGGACGGCGCGGACATCGCGGCCAAGATGCAGGAGGTGTCGGGCGGCTCCGGTGACGGCAAGAAGTGCACCAGCTTCGCCGACTGCGCCAAGATCATCAACGACGGCGGCACGGCCGACTACGACGGCTACTCCGGTGACGTCACGTTCGATGAGGCCGGCGACCCGCAGGGTGCGTCGATCGGCATCTACAAGTACGGTGCCGACAACATGATCACCCGCACCAACTGATCAGACGATCACACGACGAAGGCCCCGGATCCGATCCGGGGCCTTTGTCGTGGTGTCGGCGGCTTTCTCGCTCGCGGCTTCTCGCTCGCCGCTCAGGCGGCGTCGGTGCCGAGCGTGCCGAGATAGAGACCGATGACCTTGGGGTCGTTCAGCAGGTCCCTGCCACTTCCCTCGTGCGCGTCCTTGCCCTGATCGAGGACGTACCCTCGGTCGCAGATCTGCAGGCAGCGTCGAGCATTCTGCTCCACCATGATCGTCGTGACACCGGCCTTGTTGATGTCGGAGACCCGGATGAACGCGTCGTCCTGTCGCACGGGGGAGAGGCCGGCCGACGGCTCGTCGAGCAGCAGCACCGACGGGTCCATCATGAGGGCACGGGACATGGCGACCATCTGCCGCTCACCACCGGAGAGCGAACCGGCGCGCTGCTTGAGGCGCTTGCCCAGCTCGGCGAAGATGCCGGTGACGAACTCGAGTCGCTCGTCGTAGATCTTGGGGTTCTGGTACAGCCCCATCTGCAGGTTCTCCTCGATCGACAGCGAGGGGAAGACGTTGTTGGTCTGCGGCACGAAGGCCACTCCGCGCCGGACGAGCTTGTCGGCCTTC
The DNA here is from genome assembly GCF_001557335.1 of Microbacterium sp. CCH5-D1. NCBI lineage: Bacteria > Bacillati > Actinomycetota > Actinomycetes > Micrococcales > Microbacteriaceae > Microbacterium > Microbacterium sp. CCH5-D1. Next base: position 5,835 of record NZ_LSJW01000230.1, on the reverse strand, counting down.
AGACCCACGATGCTCTCACCCTTCACCGTGATGTCGCCGCTTCGCACGTTCACGAGCCCGAAGATGGCCTTCAGGAGAGTGGACTTCCCCGCCCCGTTCGGACCGATGATCCCGATCAGCTCTCCCTGCCGCGCCACGAGGTTGGCACCGTTGAGGATGTTCACACCGGGAAGATAGCCGGCATGGACGTCGGTCAGCTTCACGACGACATCGTCCTGAGCCGCGCTCGTCGCTGCATCGGTCGGCGTTTCCCCGCTCATGCGGTGCCCTTTCCCTCGGTATCGGTAGCGGTGCCGGGAACCGGATCGGTCGCCTCGAGCTCGGCCTCCGCCTCCGCTTCGATCTCCTCGCGGAGCCTGCTGGCGGCGGCATCGGGGAGCACCGGGATACGTCCGGTGACGGCGCCGAGGTCCACGTCCTGGTGTGCACCGAGGTACGCGTCAACGACAGCCGGGTTCTCCATGACCTCGTCGGGAGGGCCCTCCGCGACGACCCGCCCCTCGGCCATCACGATCACCCAGTCGGCGATGTGACGCACCATGTGCATGTCGTGCTCGACGAAGAGCACGGTCATGCCCTCCTCCTTCAGGTCGAGGATGTGGTCGAGGAGCGACTGCGTGAGCGCGGGGTTGACGCCGGCCATGGGCTCGTCGAGCATCACCAGCGTCGGGTCGCTCATCAGCGCCCTGGCCATCTCGAGGAGCTTGCGCTGGCCACCCGAGAGGGCCGCGGCGAAGTCCTTCTCCTTCGCGTCGAGCTTGAAGCGCGTCAGCAGTTCGCGCGCCTTGGCCTCGATCTCGTTGTCCTGTGCCCTCCAGAGGACAGGGAACAGGCTGGACCAGAATCCCTCACCGCGCTGATGCGGAGCGCCCAGCTTCATGTTCTCGAGCACCGTGAGCAGCGAGAGCGACTTGGTGAGCTGGAACGTGCGTACCTGGCCCATCCTGGCCACCTTGAACGACGGCACCCCGGAGAGGCTCGTGCCGTCGAACGACCACGTGCCGCTGTTGGGCTTGTCGAATCCGCAGAGCAGGTTGAAGAGCGTCGTCTTGCCTGCTCCGTTCGGGCCGATCAGCGCGGTGATGGCTCCTCGGGGGACTTCGAGGTGATCGACGTCGACGGCGGTCAGGCCTCCGAAGCGACGCTGGACGGCGTCGACGACGAGGATCGGATCGACCTTCGCGACTCCGGGCTTCACCTCACCCGTGGTCAGGCCGGTGGTCTTCGGGCGTCGGATGCTCCCCGTGGAGGGAGCCGCGGTCACCGCGGTGTCCGCCGAGCCGGGGACCTGTTCCGGGGTCAGTTCATTTGACAAAGGTCATCTCCCTCTTGTCTCCGAGGATGCCCTGCGGGCGGAAGATCACGAGCAGCATCAGGGCGATGCCGACGAAGACGAAGACGAGGGTCGACGCCTGGCTGTCGGTCATCGGCAGCAGCCCGGCCTTCGCCATCGACGGGAGCAGGTTGGCCATGAAGGCGAACACCACCCAGAAGAGCACCGCACCGAGCGTGGGTCCGAACACCGTGGCCGCGCCTCCCAGGAGGAGGATCGTCCACAGGAAGAACGTCAGCGACGTCGAGTAGCTGCCGGGGACGACCGCGGAGGGGAGGACGAAGACGATCCCACCCGCGGCACCGATCACACCACCCACGACGAGCGCCTGCATCTTGTAGGCGAAGACGTTCTTGCCCAGCGAGCGCACGGCGTCCTCGTCTTCGCGGATGCCCTTGAGTACGCGGCCCCACGGGCTGCGCATCAGCGCCCACACCAGCAGGATGGCGATGACCAGGACGATCACGCCGAACACGCGGTTCCAGAGGTCGTTCGCGCTGTACGTCCAGGGTCCGAACCCGTAGGTCCCCGGCGGGATGGGGTTCGCGTCGCGGAATCCGCCGTTGTACTGGGCGAGGCCGTCGGCGCTGTTGGTCCATTCGTCGAACACCTGCGTGGTGAAGAGGAGACGGACGATCTCGCCCGCGGCGATCGTGGCGATCGCGAGATAGTCGGCGCGGAGCCGCAGCGTCGGTATGCCCAGGAGCACGGCGAAGAGGGCGCCGCCGACCAGGCCGATCAGCATGCCGATCCACCACGGCAGGCCGAAGCTGAGCACCGAGATGGCGTAGCCGTAGCCGCCGATCGCCATGAACGCGGCCATGCCGAAGTTGAGCAGTCCGGCGTATCCGAAGTGCACGGCGAGGCCGGTCGCCGCGAGCGCGTAGGCGATGGTGACCGGGCTGAACAGGTAGACGGCCGTGTTCGAGAAGATGCTTCCGAAGTCCATGGCGATCAGCCCAACCTTTCCCTGCGTCCGAGCAGCCCTTGAGGTCTCACGAGGAGGATGAGGATGAGGATCACGAGAGCACTCGCATACTTGAGGTCGGACGGGATCCACAGCGTCGACACCTCGACAGCCATGCCGACGATGAGAGATCCGACCAGAGCGCCGAACGCCGTGCCGAGGCCGCCGAGGGTGATCGCGGCGAAGATCAGCAGGAGCATCTGCATCCCCATGTCCCACTTCACGCCGGGGCGGAAGTACGCCCACAGGATGCCGGAGATGGCGGCGAGCGTTCCCGCGAGGATCCAGACGTAACGGATCACACGGTCGACGTCGATCCCGGACGCGGCAGCGAGCTGCGGGTTGTCGGAGATCGCGCGGGTGGCCTTGCCGATGCGGGTGCGCGTCAGGAAGAAGGCCACGGCCAGGATCACGACGATGCTCACACCCATCGCGATCATGTCGATGTAGGACAGTGAGATCGGCCCGAACTGAATCGGGGTGGGGCTGGCACCGGGGAGCTGATATGTGCCTCCGCCGATGATGAACTGGAACGCGTATCGCAGCGCGAGCGAGAGCCCGATGCTGACGATCATCAGCTGGACGACACCGAGACCGCGCCGGCGGAGCGGACGCCAGATCCCGGCATCCAGCGCCCAGCCGAACAGGCCGCCGCCGATGACGGCTGCGACGATGCCGAGCCAGAGAGGAAGGTGCCAGAACGTGGTCGTGACGAGGGCGACGAGGCCGCCCCACGTGACCATCTCGGCGTGCGCGAAGTTGGAGAGGCGCGTGGTGCCGTAGATGAGGGCAGCGCCCATCGAGGCGAGAGCCAGCAGGAGTCCGAAGTTCAGTCCGCCGACGAGGCGTGAGAGCAGCTGGTCGACGAAGGAGACGGTGACCCGTTGCCCCTCGCCGAGGAAGAGGTTCATGATCTTCGTCCCGGTGAGGCCGAACTCGACTTCGAAGGAGGCCGTGGTCCCGGCGATCGGCTGGGTGCCCTCCGGGAGCTGGGTCGCATCGACGATCACGCCGTCCGGCAGCGTCGATTCATCGACCTTGAGGGTGTACTTCTCCTTCTCGGGCACGTACAGGCGCCATTTGCCGTCGGCATCGGTCTCGGTCTCGCCGTCGAAGCCCTTGCCCTCGATGGTCATGACCACGCCTTCGACCGGCTGGTCGTCGAAGGTCACGACGCCGGCGAAGTAGAAATCGGTGACCTCCTGCCCGTCGTCCGTCGTCTCGGCCGAGGCCGCTGACGGGGGCAGGAACAGGAACGCTGTGAGCGCCATGAGGATACTGAGGAAGGCGACCACCCAGGGTCGCTTTCGCTGCACGGCGAGTGTTGTGGGTCCCACGCAACCTCCACTTTGAGTGCTGTGTCTCTGCGATCTCGGGTTTGTCCGCAGAGATGGACGACGCACTTGAGCGTAATGCGCCATCGCCGATTCACCTACGGTCGGGGCCAACGGTCCGGTAACGACGCGGCTCTGGGAATGTTCTCGGGCGTGTCTCGCTTAGAATCTTCATACGGGCCGCGGCCCCGCACCGGCCGACGTCGACCACCCCCTCGCACTCGGACATGCGCGACTCGCGCAGAAGGAGAATCCATGGAACAGCACGATCCCTTCGGCTTCGTCGGACTGACGTACGATGACGTGCTGTTGCTCCCCGGGCACACCGATGTCATCCCCAGCGAGGCCGACACCTCGTCGCGCATCACCCGGCGCATCTCGGTCGCGACGCCGCTCCTCTCGAGCGCCATGGACACGGTCACCGAGTCGCGGATGGCGATCGCGATGGCGCGTGAAGGCGGCATCGGCATCCTGCACCGCAACCTCTCCATCGCCGACCAGGCAGCGCACGTCGACCGCGTCAAGCGCAGCGAGTCCGGCATGATCACCGACCCCATCACCACGACGCAGGATGCGACGGTCGAAGAGGTCGACAACCTCTGCGCGAAGTACCGCATCTCCGGCCTCCCCGTCGTCGACGACGAGGGCAGGCTCGTCGGCATCATCACCAACCGCGACATGCGCTTCGTCTCCGGCTTCGAGCGGCAGACCACCTTCGTCAAGGACGTCATGACGCGGGAGAACCTCGTCACCGCTCCGGTGGGCGTGGCCGCAGGCGAGGTCATCGCCCTGTTCGCGAAGCACCGTGTCGAGAAGCTGCCGCTCATCGACGACGACGGCAAGCTCGCCGGTCTCATCACCATCAAGGACTTCGACAAGAGTGAGAAGTACCCGCTCGCCACCAAGGACGACCAGGGGCGTCTGCGCGTCGGCGCGGCGATCGGCTTCTTCGGCGACGCGTGGGAGCGTGCCGAGGCGCTGCGCGATGCCGGGGTCGACGTCCTCGTGGTCGACACGGCCAACGGGCAGTCGCAGGGTGTCATCGACCTCGTCCGCCGGCTCAAGGCCGACGAGTCCTTCGCACACATCGACGTCATCGGCGGCAACGTCGCCACCCGTGAAGGCGCTCAGGCTCTCATCGATGCCGGAGTCGACGCGGTCAAGGTCGGCGTCGGCCCCGGGTCCATCTGCACCACCCGCGTCGTCGCCGGCGTGGGCGTGCCGCAGGTGACCGCGGTCTACGAGGCTTCGCTCGCCGCTCGTCCCGCAGACGTTCCGGTCATCGCCGACGGTGGTCTGCAGTACTCGGGCGACATCGCCAAGGCGCTCGTCGCCGGTGCCGACGCCGTGATGCTCGGCTCGCTCCTCGCCGGAACCGACGAGTCGCCGGGCGAGATCGTCTTCCAGTCGGGCAAGCAGTTCAAGCAGTACCGCGGCATGGGCTCGCTCGGCGCGATGCAGACGCGCGGCAAGCAGACCTCGTACTCGAAGGACCGCTACTTCCAGGCCGATGTCCCGAGCGACGACAAGCTGATCCCCGAGGGCATCGAGGGCCAGGTCCCGTACCGCGGACCGCTCGCCGCGGTCGCCTATCAGCTGGTGGGCGGGCTGCGTCAGTCGATGTTCTACGTCGGAGCGCGCACGATCGAGGAGCTCAAGACGCGCGGCAAGTTCGTGCGCATCACCTCGGCAGGGCTCAAGGAGTCGCACCCGCACGACGTGCAGATCGTGGTCGAGGCGCCGAACTACAAGAAGTAGGCGTGACACGAAGAGGGGCCGGATGCGCATCGCATCCGGCCCCTCTTCGTGTCACGCCGCTGCGGTCACCCGCAGGTGTAGGTGACGCCGTTGACTTCCCAGACGCCGGCGCCCAGCTCGGCGCACGTGCCGAAGATCGCGGCGAAGACGGTGACGGACAGGATGATCCCGATGATGCCGAGGATCGTCAGGATCGCGCCGATGATGATGCCCGCGATGGCCAGCCCCTTCGGCTGCCCGGTCTTGCCGAGTTTCACCGCGGCGACGATGCTCAGGATGAGTCCGATCGGCGCCGCCAGGAAGGCGAGGACCAGACCGACGATCGACAGGACGCGACCGGGAGGCGTGGGCTCCGGCTGCGGGTACGCCGGTGCCGTGGGCGCCGGATAGGCCGGGGCTGCGGTCGGCGGAGCGGGAGGGGCAGCGGGCGGTGTCGTCGGGGT
>NZ_LSJW01000229.1:0-6479 GCF_001557335.1 Microbacterium sp. CCH5-D1 | reverse complement strand
CCCGCCGGTTCCGGTGCGGGTGACGGTGGCGTCATCGAGGACGGAGATCGCGTTGCCGGTCACGCCGATCGGGGCGGTGACGGGTGCGGTGATCTGGGTGCCGCCGAGGACGCTGTCGGTTCCGGTGGTGGTGTTGCCTCCGGTCGCGGGAGCGGGGGATGCGGTCGCAGCCGCTCCGCTGCCCGTGGACGAGGTGTCGCCGAGCAGGGAGATCGCGTTGCCCGACACCGTGACGGGTGCCGTGACGGGCGCGATGACCTGTGTGCCACTGCCGACGCCGTCCTCACCGGACGTCGTCGATCCGGTCGGGGTGGAGGGCGCCGGTGCTGCGGCTCCCTGCCCGGTCGGAGCCGTGCTCTCGGTGTCGCCGAGAACCGACACGGCATTGCCCGTCACGGTGATCGGCGCGTTGACCGCGAGCAGTGCCTGGGTGCCCGAGAGCACTCCGTCCACGCCGTTCGTGGTCACGAGAGGCGCCCCGGCCGATGTGTCGGTCTGGGGAGCCGAGCTCTGGGGAGTCCCGGCCGGGGCGCTGGTCGTCGACGTGTCGGTCACGCTCACGGCGTTGTTCGACACGGTCACGGGAAGGTTGACGGTGACGGCGGCCTGAGTACCGGACGCCGTCCCCGACTCGCCGCTCGTCTCGGCAGGTGCCGGAGCGGGTGCGGGTGCAGGTGCCGGAGCGGGTGCAGGCGCCGGCGCAGGGGCTGGCGGGCTCGACACGACGGCGTCGCTCACCACGGAGATGGCGTTGTTCACGACGGAGACCGGGGCGGTGATCGCCGTCTCCGCCTGGGTTCCGGAGAGCAGTCCGTCGTCTCCGGTCGTTTCGGCCGCGTTCGCGACCGTCGCGCCGAAGAGCGTGATGCCCCCGGCGATGAGCGTGCCCCAGAGGGCCCGCTTCAAGGAAGTACGCATGATGGTTCTCCTGACTGGGTGGATCGTCTGATGGGTGCACGCGATCGGAGTGCGCGTGCAGCACGGCATCTGTCGTTCCTCGGAAGGAACGACGTGACGATCCGTCAGTCAGGAGAGACGTCGGTGTCGGCGACCGGCGAGGAGGGTACCTCGTCGTCGGAAGCGCCGGAGGTCCGCTCGCCAGCACGGAGCGGAGAAGCGTTCGCGTCGCTGAGACGCGCGGGGGACGTGCCGCTTCCGCCGCCGGAACCGGCAGAGGAAGACGCGGGAACCGCGGTGCCGAGCGGGCCTCCGGGCGGAGACCCCGCGGGCACAGGAGTGGTGTGGTCGAGGGCAGCGGTGGTGCTCTCGATCGCTGAGCGCAGGGTCGATGGAGGTGCCACGGGGGCGGACCCCGAGGTCGGTGTCCCTGATGGTGTCGCTGCGGCAGGCTGCGTCGCGAGGACGGCGGCCGCCACGACCGCGGGTTCGGCGATGACGCCGGAGACCTCTCCTGGTTCCTGGATCGGTTCCTGGGTCGTCGGAGGATTCGTCGGGTCGATGGCTTCCAGTACGGGAGGGACGATCTCGTTCGTCACGTTCCCGAGGAGGGCCGTGGTGTCGTCGACGACATCGACCACGTCGCCGACCGCCGAGATCAGGCCGAGGTCGGAGGCGAGTCCGCCGACGACGGGGATGCCGGACACGGCCTCGAGAACCGGGTCGGTGATCTGCGAGACCGGCGCTCCGGTGAGGGTATCGGTGACCGGGGCGACGACGGTGGCCGCCGTCTCGGTCACGGCGTTCACGACGGGTGCCACTGTCGGCCCGACGACCGGTGCACTCGTGACCGGCTGCGTGACGGCGGCGACCACGGCGGGGGCGGCCTGCTGCACGGGGGCGACCACCTGAGTGACCACGGGAGCGACCACCTGCGTGACCACCGGAGCCACGGGGGTCGTGACGGTGGACACCGTCTCGCTGACCAGTGTGGTGAGTCCGTCGAGGGGGCCGTCTTCCTGTTCGTCCGCGTGCGCGGACCCGCCCGCGAAGAGCACGGCGAGCGTCGTCAACGCGAGCACGCCGATGCCACCCCAGAAGACGCCGGCAGATATGCCGCGTCGGGTGGCTCGAGCGTCCACGTCAACCTCCCCCTCAGAAGGCCAAGCACGTGTGCCTCCCCCTCAGAAGGCAACGCCTGTCGACGCAGGTGCGTCGATTGCGGGTGACGATACTCGCGCGCAGGCGATCTGTCTAGGGGGTTATCCGCGGGTTTCTGCGGATGTCAGCGCGTGACGCGCCCGAGGAAATCCCGGCTTGACTTTCCCCAGGTTCTACACATCCCGAACGCGCAGAGGGCAACCTTCAACGCCCGATTTAAACTGATTTTCATCCACAGCCTGGGGAATCGATAAAAGCCTGTTCAAACCTGATAAAAAAGTTTGGATACGCGCTCCTCCACGGGGTTATCCACACCCGTTGTGCACAGACACTCCAGGCTTGTTCGCACGCTCTCCACAGAGTTATCCACAGGCCGTCTTGCATGGGGAAACAGTCGCTCGTAGCGTGGGCGAGCGACCGAATGTCGGAAGCCTCTGTTCTGCTGTTCAGGACGGTGTGAGCGCCGAGACCCGAGGGGCCCGCCCCCGGACGTCGCACCACGACATCGCATCGGAAACGTCGCATCGAAGGGAAGACTGTGTCGATCGCCGACATCTCAGAGGAGCGCATGGGCGCGAAGCGCGCGCCGGAGCGCACGCCTCCCCACGATCTCCTCGCCGAGCAGAGCGCCCTGGGCGGAATGCTCCTGTCGAAGGACGCGGTCGCGGATGTCATCGAGACCCTCAAGGGCGCCGACTTCTACATCCCGAAGCACGAGCTGATCTTCGAAGCGATCCTGTCGCTGTATTCGCACGGCGAGCCCACCGACGTCGTCGCCGTCACCGATGAGCTCATCAAGACCGGCGAGCTCGGTCGCGCCGGCGGCGCCGACTACCTGCACACGCTGACGTCGATCGTCCCCACGGCCGCGAACGCCGGCTACTACGCCGGTATCGTCTCGGAGCGCGCCATCCTGCGCCGCCTCGTCGACGCCGGCACCCGCATCGTGCAGCTCGGCTACGCCGGTGAGGGCGATGCGACCGACATCGTCAACAACGCGCAGGCCGAGATCTACTCGATCACCGGATCCGAGACAGCCGAAGACTACGTGCCGCTGCAGATTGCCGTCGATGCCGCGCTCGAAGAGATCGAGGCTGCCAGCGGTCGCGACGGGTCGATGACCGGGGTGCCGACCGGCTTCAAGGAGCTCGACGAGCTCACCAACGGCCTGCACGGTGGTCAGATGATCGTCGTCGCCGCTCGACCCGCCATGGGTAAGTCCACGCTCGCGCTCGACTTCGCGCGCGCGGCGTCCATCGGTCACAACCTCCCCTCCGTCTTCTTCTCTCTCGAGATGGGCAAGAGCGAGATCGCCATGCGTCTGCTCAGCGCCGAAGGTGCCATCCCCTTGCAGAACATGCGAAAGGGAAACCTCGACCCGCGCGACTGGACCACGGTCGCCGCGACGCGAGGGCGCATCAACGACGCTCCGCTGTACATCGACGACAGCCCCAACATGACGCTCGTCGAGATCCGCGCGAAGTGCCGTCGCCTCAAGCAGCGCGAGGGCCTGCGCATGGTCATCATCGACTATCTGCAGCTCATGACCTCGGGCAAGCGCGTCGAGTCGCGTCAGCAGGAGGTCTCGGAGTTCTCGCGAAGCCTCAAGCTCATCGCCAAGGAGCTGCAGGTTCCGGTCATCGCCCTGTCGCAACTGAACCGTGGTCCGGAGCAGCGCACGGACAAGAAGCCCGCCATCAGCGACCTGCGAGAGTCCGGCTCGATCGAGCAGGACGCCGACATGGTCATCCTGCTGCACCGCGACTCGGTCTACGACAAGGACGTGCGTCCCGGTGAGGCCGACCTGATCGTCGCCAAGCACCGTAACGGTCCGACCGCGACGATCACGGTCGCGTTCCAGGGTCACTACTCGCGCTTCGCCGACATGGCTCCCGGCGGCGACTTCAACTGACCCGGGGATTCCGGCGCTGATCGCGTTCCACCTCTGAAGGTTGCCGACCGAAACGCATACGCTCACGCAACATCGGATGCGGTGGGGTGGACGTATGAACCCCTCTGCTCGCCCTCGCGCATCCTCCGGTCCCCGGCTGCTCGTCGCGGGTCTCGCTGCGCTGGCGGTCGTCGCCGTCACACTGACACCGCGCCGATTCGCGGGTCCTGCCCGCGCGCTCTTCATGGACTTCGCCCACGTCTTCGTCGCGCCGCTGGTCGAACCGATGAGCTATCTCCAGCTGGAGAGCATTCTCAATGCTCTGCTCTTCGTGCCGCTCGGAGCCGCAGTGGCGCTCGCGCTCAGCAGGCGCCTCTGGATACTCGCGCCCGTGCTGGTGTTCGGTACGTCGTTCGCGATCGAACACGTACAGGCCTCGATACCCGGTCGCGTTCCCGACGTGCAGGACATCGTCTGGAACACGGTGGGCGGCGTCGTGGGAGCAGTCGTGGTGGGGATCGTCCGAACAGTTCTCCGGCCGATCCGCCGATCTCGCGCTGGCGACGGAGAGTAGTCGTTGATGCTGCTCCGGTAGCGGTCAGCCCGGTCCTGGCCCGCACGAACACCGAGTCGGCGCCGAGCCCGCGTTCGAGCAGAATCGGCAGGATCGAGTCGATCGTCGGCGGTTCTCGGCCTGGTCGGACATACGCCGGTCGCTCAGGATGGATTCTCCGAGATCGACGGGAGAGCATCGCGGTGACTGTCTATTGGGTGAACACGTTCACGAGCATTCGAGATCACGAGACGCTTGCGCGGTACGTCGAGCGCGCAGGTCCCGCGATGCGGGCCGGGGGCGGAAGGTTCCTCGCGCGGGGTGCGCCTCTCGCAGTGCTGGAAGGCGAGTCGGCGTTGCGCACGACGATCATCGAGTTCCCGGATCTCGAGGCTGCGGTGGCGGCGTACCATTCCGAGGCCTATCAGGAGGCGCTGCGCATCCTCGGTGATGCCGCGACGAGGGAGATCCGGGTGATCGCGGCGGTGCCGGCGGCGGACTGAGCCCGGCGACAGTGCGCCTCCGCACCCGAGAGGATGCGGAGGCGCACTGCGGAGTGCCGGGCTCAGCCCACCGGTTCCGTCGTGAAGGTCACCGCGAAATCCGGAATCTCCTTCGGGAGGAAGGATGCGGAGCCGACCTCGACGGGAGTGGTGTCTTCGATGGACACGTTCCCGGGACCGGGGGGAACCCGGAGCAGGAACTTCTCGATCCGGAGGATGGAGCCGGTCGGGGGATTGACCGTCAGGCGGAAGCGGGCGTCGTCGGTCTCATACACCAGGATCTTGTCGGCGGAGGCGTCGTTCTCAACGGCCATCCCGTCTGCCAGGGCGAGTGCCTCCAGGAACGTCGCGCGATACTCCGGGGAGGCGGAGAGGATGGGCACTGAATGTCCGAGTTCGTTGAGCATATGCTCCGCGGCGGGGATGTCGAGCCGTTCCTCGATGCTCGCGTACAGTCCGTTCGACTCCGGTTCGCCGTCCATGGGCATCCTCGCCGCTTCTGCTTTGGCAGCGATCAGTTGATCCTCCATGCCGGTCGTCCATGCGGCGAGGAAGGCCGCGGGGTCCGACGGGAAGTCGGTGGTCGACACCGGGAGTTCCCCGATGGGAGGGGCGTCGACGTCGACATCGCGCACCGTGAGGGGCTCCGCGCCGATGGGGAAGGATGACCCGTAGTACGAAGTCCAGGCGCGGTGGACGGCCGTGGCGTCGCCGTAGGTCTCGGTGGCGTGCAACTCGGTGTGCGACGTCTGCGACGAGCTTCCGTCCGCCGCATGGAGATACGTCACAGCCGATTCGGTGACGACGGCACCCGTGGCATCCGTCCTGAAGCTGCCGAACGGAGGGGACTGCTCATTCCGACCACCGACGAGGCGCAGGTGTCTGGTCGCCATGGTCACCTGGACCGGCTGCGCGGCAGCCGATCGGATGGAGGCCGCGGTCTCGTTGAGATAGGTCGATGCCGAGGCGGCCGGCGGTTGGCCGACGACTCCCGGCGGGATGAGTACGGAGGCGGCGACGGCGACCGCGGCGACCGCCGTGCCCGCGAGGGAGATCCCGATGATCCGTCCGAGTGGGCGGCGACGTCGCGACTGCGCGATCGCCTGGTGGAGGGCGCGGCGAGGTGCCTGCGGCGATGTGGGGTAGGTGGGCTTCATCTCCCGCACCGTGTCAAGGATGTCCATGGATGGTCTCTTTCTCGGCAAGTCGGATGTGGGTGGTCGCCGCGCGCGGCCGGTGGGGTGGAGCCGGCGACGGCGGGGGAGGAGCGGCGAGCTTCGCCCTGATGCGGCTGAGGCGTGAACGCACGGTACCGACCGGGATCGCGAGCGCGGCGGCGATCTGCTCGTATGTGAGATCGCCCCAGGCGTGCAGGAAGAGCACCTCGCGGTCACGGGCCGTCAGCGCGGCGATGCGGGGGTAGAGGCGCTCGATCTCGCCTGCTGCATCGAGCTGCGAGGAGGAGCGGTCGTGA
>NZ_LSJW01000228.1:0-16041 GCF_001557335.1 Microbacterium sp. CCH5-D1 | reverse complement strand
GGATGGGTCTCCCCGGGGACCTGTCGTCGTCATCACGATTCGTGAAGGCGGTGTTCACGCGGATGAACTCCGTTTCGGGGAGCTCCGAGTCGGAGTCGATCAGCCAGTTCTTCCAGATCCTCGGCTCCGTCGCCCAGCAGCGCGGATGCGTGCAAGTGGGCGACGAGGAGAAGTACGAGATCACCATCTACTCGTCATGCTGCAACGCCGACAAGGGGATCTACTACTACACGACCTATGAGAACAGCCAGATCACCGGGGTCGACATGCACCGTGAGGACCTCGATGGCTCCGAGTTGGTCGCCTACCCGCTCGTCGAAGGGCAGCAGATCTCCATGCAGAACTGACGTATGACCGGAGCCGTGTGAGAGGGGGGCAGCGGCCGGGGGCTCAGTAACCCAGTCGTGCCCGAACGTCGTTGAGCAGCTGCGAAGAGCGCAATGCCGCATCGGGCGCGACAGCGGAGATGCCCTGGACCAGTACGTCTGAGATGAGGATCGCCGAGAGGCTCTCGGAAGTCAGTCCTGTGGGGGTGTGGGGTGCGGTCAGGATCGCGTCGACACGGGAGGAGAGCCTCTCGTGGAGCTCGTCGGTCACGAGGATGACGCCGGCGCCCATCAACTGTGCGTGGTCCAGGAGTACATCGATGTCGCGGGTGACCCGTCCAGGCGCGAAGATGACGAGGACGTCCTTCGCCTCGAGGTTCAGGACCTCGTCTGCGAGACGGAATCCGTCGGTGCTGAGCCGCCGAGTGGAGAGTCCCGTCCGTCGTAGGCGCAGTGCGAGGTTGTCAGCGGCGATCCCGGAGGCGCCGAGGCCGTAGCAGTAGATGCTCTCGGCGCGCATGAGCAGCGTGATGGCGGCGGAATACGCAGCGTCGTCGTTCGAGCTGCGTGCGAGTTCGATGAGCGACGCCGCCTCATCCCAGGTCTCCTGCTGGATGCGGGCGAGGTCCTGGCCGATGTGCTCGATGCGGGTCCTGAGGCGCACCTCGGGCGAGACGCTGCTCGAGAACGGAGCGGCCACCTCCTGCTTCAGATGTGAGAGCCCCGAGTATCCAAGCTTCTGCAGGGTGCGCACGACGGAGGCGTTCGAGGTGCCGCTCTGGGTGCCCAGTTCGGCGGCGCTCGCATAGAGGATGTGCTCAGTTGACGTCGATGAGAGCACGCGACAGACGGCACGTTCGGATTTCGAGAGGTCGTTCCACGTCCTGGCGATGCGCGCGCGGAGGCCGGAGAGCGCAGGGTTCTCTGTATCGCTTGTTACAAACGGTTCCATTGCTGTATCATTCTGTTCGAGAGGCGCATCATCCGTAACGGATGATTCAATCATCCCGGGTGCAACCTCATTGCGCAACAGGCGCACCTGACAGGGAGGTCAAATGGCGGTCATGACACCGATCCGCACGATCGAGATCAGTGGGGCGCCCCGCGAGCGCGGGCGCCGATACGGCGAGGCCGCCGCCGACCTCATCGCCGGCTCGATCGAGTACTACACGGAAGCGCTGACCCAACAGACCGGCATGAGCTGGGCCGGGATCACGGATTCCGTCTCGCGATGGGTTCCGATCAGCGAGCAGATCGCGCCGCACCTCGTCGAGGAGATGCGGGGGATCGCGGAGGGGGCGGGTGTCGCCTTCGCCGAGATCGTCACGCTGAACGTGCGCGGTGAGTTCGTCTACGACCACCAGGGACCGTCGCGAGTCACGAGGACCGCGGCCCGTGCCGCCGACGACGAGCGCGACGACGCCGTCGACGGCTGCACGTCGTTCTTCCTGACAGGTGAGGGCAGCGGCACCGGGCACACGCTCGTCGGGCAGAACTGGGACTGGCGCACGCGCACCGCGGGAACGACCCTCATCGTCCGCGTCGTGCAGGATCCGCTTCCCACGGTGATCATGCAGGTGGAAGCCGGGCAGGTGGGACGCCACGGTGCCAACTCCGCCGGTATCTCGCTGAACGCCAACGGCCTCGGGGGGAGCTTCGGGGCGGCGGTCGGCGTGCCGCAGACCCTGATCCGCCGGCTCGTGCTCGATCAGGGCGATATCGCGAGCGCGCTCAGGATGCTGGTCAAGACCCGTCCCCATATCGCGAGCAATGCGCTCCTCGCCGACCGCAGCGGATTCGGCATCGACCTCGAGACCACGCCGAGCGGCGTGGACTGGATCTATCCCGAACGCGGCGTGATCGCGCACACCAACCACTTCCAGGCTTCCGTGCCGCCGCAGCTCGCCGGGTCCTACCTTCCGGTGGCAGCGGATTCGCTGCTTCGTCTGCCGCGTGTCCAGGCCGGGCTGGCGGCGGTCGCTCGTGCGGAGAACCCCGAACACAGCTACGCGCTCGTGCGTGAGGCGATGTCGGATCACCTCGGCTTCCCCGAGGGCGTCTGCACACATCCGCATCCCGACTCCCCCTCGGTGAAGCAGTGGTCGACGCTCCTCTCGAGCTGTGTCGACCTCACCACCGGCGAATACCGCGTCGCGAACGGATTCCCCTGCGAAACCGAGTACGAGGTGCTGCCCTGGAATCTCTACGACGGCCCGCACGACGAACTCCCCTCCCCCTGACCGACAGATTGAGAACCCGAGGAGATAGCGTTCAATGAAGAAGCAGCATCACCCCATCACCGTGACGATCGGCGTGCTCGCCGCCTCGGCATTCGTGCTCGCCGGCTGCAGTTCGGGGTCGAAGGGCGAAGACGGTGACGCCGCACTCGACGTGCCTTTCGGTGCGACGACACCCGCCGCCTCCGGTCCGCTCGAGAGCGTGACGTGGATGCTCGGCGGCGAGCCGACGACACTCGATGCCGACATCGATGCCACCACCGCCGACGACACGGTTCTCGCGAACGTCTGCGACCGGCTCATGCAGGTGCAGCCCGACCTGACCCTCGGTCCCGGGCTGGCATCGGACGCCGAGTGGACCGACGACACCCATCTCGTCTTCACCATCAGGCAGGGGGCGCTGTTCCACGACGGCAGCCCCGTGAGCACGGCGGACGTCGTGTGGAGCATGCAGCGCCACTCCGAGGACGGTGCCGCCGAATCCGACGAGTACCGGAACGTGGTCTCGATCGAGCAGACCGGCACCGACCAGATCACTGTCACGACATCGCAGCCGGATGCGATTCTGCTCCAGGCGATGGCGGGCGACGGCGGTATCGTCTGGAACCCGCGCGTCATCGAAGCCGAAGGGGAGGGCTTCGGCAGCCCCGGCTCCGCCTCCGCGTGCAGCGGGCCGTACCAGGTGACGTCGTGGGACGCGGGGTCGCAGCTCACCATCACCAGGTTCCCCGAGTACTGGAACTCCGACGTCGATGCCCTCACGGACGAGGTCGTCTTCCGATGGGCCGACGAGACCGCGATAGCCAACTCGGTCACGACGGGCGAGGCCCAGGGGTCGTTCCTCGAGAACGCCGGCGCCGCCCGGAGTTTCATCGGGAGCGCCGATGTGTCCGTGTATCAAGGACCCTCGACGAACGCGTGGGTGCTCGAGACGACCGATCGCGGCGCACTGACGGATGAGCGCATCCGGCAGGCCCTCTCGCTCGCCCTTGACCGGACCGGCGTCGCCACGGCTGCCTTCGGCGGTCTCGCCCAGCCGTGGAAGACACCCGTCGGTTCGGGAGCCTGGGGATACGAGGCCGACACCTTCGAGCAGGCCTACGACGCTCTCGAGGGCGCGCCCGCGAAGCCGAGCGAGTCCGATCTCGCGGCGGCCAAGGACCTGATCGCCGAGGCCGGCGCCCCTTCCGCCCCGATCGTCGTCGCCTCGAACGGCTCGTCGACGCACAACGTGATCGCGAATGCGCTGGTCGCCGCGGCGCAATCGATCGGGCTCGAGGCGGAGATCACCGTGATCCCGCAGGTGCAGTACGGCGACTTCTACTCCGACCCCGACCTCCGAGGCCAGGCCGATCTGTGGCCCGACGAGTACTACATCTCGAAGAACGACCCCCTCGGCTTCTACAAGAACGGCGCGTCCGATGCGAGCGTGAACTTCGGCGTCTTCTCCGACCCGGAATACGATGCGCTCGTCGACGAGGGCTACGCCGCGACGGATGACGTCGAGCGCGCCGAGATCACGACAGAGCTGCAGAAGCGCTGGGTGGAGCACGCGGTGTGGATCCCGGTCGTCGCGACGCCGTCGACGCTCATCATGTCGAAGGCGGTCACGGGTGTCCCCGCCTCTGCAGCGTTCATCTACTACCCGTGGGCCGTCGATCTCGGCCGCGCGAAGGGGTAGTCACGATGCCATTCGCGCTCCGCAAGCTCGCAGGCATGGTCTTCACGCTGGTGATCGCCTCCTTCATCATCTTCGCTGCGATGTACGCAGCGCCGGGTGACCCGGTCACGTTCCTCATCGGCAACCCCGAGAACCTGACCCCGGAGCGGATCGCGAGCGTCCGGGCCCAGTACCACCTGGACGAGCCGATGCTCGTCCAGTACTGGCACTGGGCCTCCGGAGTCCTCACCGGCGACTTCGGACAGTCGTTCCAGTACCACCAGCCCGTGAGCGCGCTCCTGGCGGCGAGGGTTCCCATCACCCTGTCGCTCGTCGCCTACGCGGCCGTCGTGCTCACGGTCGTCGGCATCGGCCTCGGCATCGTCGCGGCCGTGCGCCGAGGAAAGGCGGCCGATACCGCCATCATCGGATTCACGACTCTCGCAGCGAGCATCCCCTCCTTCGTGCTGGGAATCGCCTTCGTCGCGTTCTTTGCCGTGGAACTGCGATGGTTCCCCGTGGCAGGTGCGGGTTCCGCTGGACTCGATCGTCTGTATGCGCTCACGCTCCCGGCGCTCACCCTCGCCATCACCGCGCTCGCCATCGTGAGCCGCGTGACACGACAGTCCATGATCGAGCAGTTCTCCTCGGAACACGTCGAGGCCGCCCGAGCCTCGGGTCTCCGCGAGCGGTACATCGTGCGCGATCATGTCCTGCGCGGGGCCTGGGGCCCCATCATCACCATGGTCGCGCTCGTCATCGCGAGCATGATCGCCGGAACGGTCGCGGTCGAGACGGTGTTCGGGATCTCCGGCGTCGGCTCGCTCCTCGTCGACGCGATCAACACGCACGACTTCCCGGTGGTGCAGGCGGTGCTCCTGTTCATGGTCGTCGCCTACATGATCGTCACGACGATCGTCGATCTGCTCCTTCCCGTGCTCGACCCCCGTATCCGACGAAGGACGGTGTCCGCATGACCTCCGTGCTCCTCCCACGGGTGCGCCGCCGTCGGCGCTCCGGATCCGACGTCGGGTTCTGGATCTCCTGCGGCCTCCTCGCGCTCATCGCGGTCGCGGCAGCTTTCGCCCCGCTCCTCGCCCCCTACGAGGCCGACAGCGTCGACTTCGGAGCGATCTGGGAAGGGCCGAGCGCACAGCACCTGCTCGGCACGGACCAGCTCGGGCGCGACCTCTTCTCCCGGCTTCTCATCGGAGCGGGTGAGACACTCGTCGGACCGGTCGTGCTGCTCGCGCTCGCCACCGTGCTCGGGGTGGCGATCGGTGTCCTGGCGGCGTGGCGAGGCGGATGGATCGATACGGTCCTGGCCCGCGTGACCGACGTCATGTTCGCGTTCCCCGGACTGCTCTTCGTCGTGCTCGTCATCGCCGTGTTCGGCAAGGGACCGGCCACGGCGATCGTGGCGCTCGCGCTCGCATACGCGCCGGTCATCGCGAAGTACACGCGCAGCCTGGCTCTGAGCGAGATGACGCGGCCCTACATCGACGCGTACCGGGTTCAGGGGCTCGGCGGCCTGACGATCTGCGTGCGCGGAGTCATCCCGAATCTGCTCCCTCCGCTCGTCGGGTATCTCGTCGTCCTCTTCGGCGAAGCCCTCATGAGTCTCGCGACGCTCAGCTTTCTCGGGTTCGGGGCGCAGCCTCCGAGCTCGGAGTGGGGCCTGATGGTCCAGGAGGGGCAACCCGGAATCATCCAGGGGGAATTCCTGCCGACGCTCGTCCCCGGTGCCGCCATCGCCATCGTCGTCATCGCGGTGAACGTCGCCGGGGTGCGCGTGGCCGACCGACTGCTTGCGAAGGGATGAATGATGCTCCTCGACATACAGGACCTTGATCTGGCGTTCGGCGAAGGCGACGACGCGGTTCGGATCCTCACCGGCGTCAGCCTCGTGGTGGACCGCGGCGAGCTCGTCGGGCTCGTCGGGGAGTCGGGCTCGGGCAAGTCGACGACGGCGCGCGCGGCCCTCGCCCTCTACGGCGATGAGGCGACGATCGCGGGGAGCATCCGCGTCGACGGGACCCAGATGGTGGCGGCCGATGAGAAGACCCGGCGGCGCGTGCGCTCCGAATCCGTCTCGCTGGTGCAGCAGGATCCGCGTTCCGCGCTCAACCCCGTGCGTCGCATCGGGGATTCACTCGCCGAACGACTCGTCCGCGTGCACGGCTGGCGACGGGGCCGCGCCGAGGCGCATATCGTCCAGCTCCTCGCCGCGGTGGGACTCACCCACCCGGAGCGGCGAATGCGACAGTACCCGTATGAGCTCTCGGGCGGCATGCTCCAGCGCGTGGTCATCGCTTCCGCATTGAGCACCGATCCCGCGCTCCTGCTCGCCGATGAGGCGACGAGTGCGCTCGACGTGACGACGCAGGCCGAGATCATCGCGATCTTCCAACGGCAGATCCGCGACCGTGGTCTCGGCATGCTCTTCATCACCCACGACCTGGCTCTGGCCGGGGCGATCTGCGATCGGATCCATGTCCTGCGCCAGGGCGAGATCGTCGAGACGCTCACGAAGCCGGGGCTCTTCGCGGACGCGGTTCATCCGTACACGCTCTCGCTGATCGCCGCGGCCCCTGTACTCGACACGAAGGAGGCGTCATGAGTCTGGTGGAGGTCTCCGAGCTGTATCGGGCCTTTCGGATGGGTCCGGGATCCGAGCGCGTCGTCGCGGTGAACAACGTGAGCTTCGCCATCGAGTCGGGTGAGGCGCTCGGCCTCGTCGGTGAGTCGGGCTCGGGCAAATCGACGATCGCTCGGATCCTCGTGGGTCTGGAACGCGCCGACGCGGGGTCCGCGGTGATCGACGGCATCGACCGCCTCAGTCGACCGCGCGGCAGAGCCGAGCGTCTTGCGAGGGCTCGTGCGGTGCAGATGGTGTTCCAGGACCCGAACGGTTCTCTCGATCGCCGGCTGACCGTGCGCGAGGCGTTGCGGCGCACCCTGCGTCTGCGGGAACAGGGGGCGGGCGCGCACATCGACCGCACGATCGGAGAGCTGCTGGAACGCGTGCGGCTCACCGAGCGGCACGCCGACGCGAAGCCGCACGAGCTGTCGGGCGGTCAGCGGCAGCGCGTCGCGATCGCGCGCGCACTGGCGGTGTCTCCGCGCCTCGTCGTGCTCGACGAGGCGGTGTCCGCACTCGATGTCTCCGTGCAGGCGCAGGTGCTCGAGCTCCTCGCCGAGATCCAGCGGGAGTCGGGGGTGAGCTATCTGTTCGTCAGCCACGACCTCGCCGTCATCCGCGAGCTCTGCTCCCGTGTGCTCGTGCTGTTCCGCGGCACGGTCGTCGAACAGGGGGAGACCGGCCACGTGCTGCGGAACCCGCAGCACCCGTACTCGCAGCTCCTCATCGCCTCGACGCCCGGTCCGGGGTGGGACCCGGAGCGGGTCGTCCAGGACCGGATGACGTTTACGCAGCGCATGGAGGTCGTCGGTCGGGGCGACCGGAAGTAGGCCGGGTCAGAGCGGGAGGACGATCGCGGCGATCAGGCCGCCGCCTTTACGGGCGCGCAGGCGCACCTCGCCGCCATGGGTCTTGGCGATGCTCTGCACGATCGCGAGTCCCAGCCCGGTGCCGTCCGCGCCGGCCGAGGTGCGACTCGCATCGCCGCGGTAGAACGGCTCGGTGAGCAGCTGCACGGTGGCAGGAGTGATCTGCGCCCCGGTGTTCTCGATCTCGATGACGGCTCGTCCGCGTTCCCGTCGGGAGCGCACCCACAGCTCACCGCCGGGCACGTTGTGGCGGATGCCGTTCTCGAGCAGGTTGCGCACGGCCCTGGCCAGCAGCACCGCATCGCCCTCGACCGTGAGGTCGCGCAGGTTCGTGTGCACCTCGATCTCCTGGGCGTCGAGGTCGCCGACCTGGTCTTCGATGAGCGTGCGCAGCTCGACGGGTTCGACCTCTTCCAGGCCGGTGCGGGCACGCGCGAGGGCGAGCAGCGCCGTGATGAGCCGCTCACTCTGCTCGGTCGCCCGCAGTGCCCGCTGCATGTTGGCCTGCAGGTCCGCCGGCACCGCTCCCTGTTCGAGGGGGATCTCCAACGCAGTGCGCGTCGTCGTCAGCGGGGTGCGCAGTTCGTGCGAGGCGTTCGCCACGAAGCGGTCCTGGGCGGTGAACGCCGACTGCAGCCGGTCGAGCATCCCGTCGATCGTGTCGCCCAGCTCCTTGATCTCGTCGTCGGGCCCCGGCAGAGCGAGGCGTCGGCCGAGGTCGCGTTCGGAGATGTCGCGCGCGGCGGCCGTGACCTCTCCGATGCGGTCCAGCGAGCGGCGCGCGAGCCAGAACGCGATCGCGGCGGCCACCCCGGTGAAGGCCACGAGCACGACCACCGACCACAGCAGCAGCCCGTTGCCCACCTCGTCGGCGAGGAAGCTCGACTGCTGCAGCACCGCGCCTTCCACGGCGTCGAAGGTCAGGGTCTGGGACGGCACCGCGAGCTGCGCGTCGATGGATCCGACGTAGTACCCGCAGCCGGTGCTGGCCTGGCCCCAGAGGACGCTGCTGCTGTCGGGGAGCGGAGTCACCTCGCTGACGTCGGGTCCATCGGTCGCGCTCGACCCCTCGCCGACCTGCAGGACCGCCGCCATCGGGAGGCAACTGGCCTCGGTGGTGGTGATGGCCGTGGAGAACAGCTGTTGCACCACGAGGTACTGCACGGTGAGCAGGGCGGCACCGGCCGCGATGAAGACCGCGGTGATGATGATCACCAGTCGGGTGCGAAAGCTCATACGTCTCATGCGGTCGTCCCCACTCGATAGCCGTGTCCTGCCGCGGAGTGGATCACCTCGGGCGAGCCGAGTTTGCGTCGGAGCGTGTGCACCACGATCTTGACCACACCGCGTGTGCGCTCCTGCGGTTCGTCCCACACCTCGTCGAGGAGGTCGTCCGCGCTGACGTAGCCGCCCTCCGCGGCGAGAAGCGTCTCGAGCACCCCGAATTCCTTGAGCGTCAGCCGGATCGGGCTGCCGTCGCGCTCCACGATGCGTCGAGCGCTGTCGAGGCGCACTCCGGCGAACTCCTGCACGGCACTCGTCCGCGCAGATCCGCCACGACGGCCGAGGGCGCGGAGGCGGGCCAGCAGCTCCACGTACGCGAACGGCTTGGCGAGGTAGTCGTCGGCGCCGAGGTCGAGGCCCTCGACACGGTCGTTCAGGGTCCCTGCGGCCGTGAGCATCAGGATGCGTGCCGGATACTCCTGCGCGACCAGAGTGCGGCACACCGCGTCGCCGCTCAGCACCGGCAGGTCGCGGTCGAGCACGATCACGTCGACGTCGTTCGAGGCCGCGGAGGTCAGGGCTGCGGCTCCGTCGCGGGCGACCTCCACCAGGTAGCCCTCGCGGCGCAGGCCGGCGGCGAGCGTGTCGGCCAGGTCGGCCTCGTCTTCCACCAGCAGCAGTCGCATGGCACCTCCGTCATCCGAGGGTGCGTGTGCCGCGGTTAGTTTCCGGTTAGGCGCCGTCATACCGACAGCAAACCACCGCCTCCGTAGAACTGACTGCACGTCGCGGATGAGCTGCGACCGCGAGAAAGGGAACCTCATGTTCGATTCGAGAGCAGTCCGATCGTGGGCGGCGATCCCCGCTGTCTTCGCACTCTTCACGCTCGCCGCG
Source organism: Microbacterium sp. CCH5-D1 (assembly GCF_001557335.1). NCBI lineage: Bacteria > Bacillati > Actinomycetota > Actinomycetes > Micrococcales > Microbacteriaceae > Microbacterium > Microbacterium sp. CCH5-D1. The sequence continues at coordinate 6,190 of NZ_LSJW01000228.1, read as the reverse complement.
TGCAGCGCACCATCGGGAGACGACAAGGCGAAGGACGGGGCCAACGATGCGGCGGCCGCCCGGTTCGTGACCTGCCTCACCGAGGAGGGGCAGACCGCGAAGATCGTCGAGGGGGGACAGGTGGGGATGCTGATGCCCGACGGTCCCGCGAGCGGCACCTCGACGGGCGGCATGATGTCGGTCGAAGCGGGCTCGGGCGACGACGAGGACCTCGCCATGACGATGGTCTTCTCGGACGACGACGGTACGTGGCTCGCATCGACTGCGGCATCGGGCTACCCGGAGGAGGGCGGGCAGCGCGCCGCGTGGGACACCTGTGAAGAGAAGGTCCCCGAGTTCACGCAGCCGAAGCCCGACATCTCGGACTCCGGAGCGCAGACGCAGATGATCTCGCCGGAGGAGATCATCGAGTCCGGTCTCGCCTTCGCCTCCTGCGCCAGAAAGAACGGCTTCGCCGACTTCGCCGACCCCGATGCTGACGGCATGCTCACCCTGCCGAAGGGGATCAGTGAAGACGAGGCGCGCACGCTTCTCGAAGCCTGCGCGGACACCACGGGCGACATGCCCCCGATGTTCACACAGGAGAGCATCGAAGCCGTCGACTTCGACTGGTTCGCGGTGATGAGCGAGTACTTCGAGGGCATGGTCTCCGCCGCCACCGTCCTTCCGTCGAAGGACGACGAATGAGCCGCCGGCTGACCAAGGTGCTCGTCCCGGTCGGAGTGCTGCTCGTGGCGGCCGCCGTGACCGTGGCCGTGCTGCAGCCCTGGAGCTCGGTGGCCGAGTCACCGGATGAGGAGAAGGCGCCGGTGACGGTCGAGGCGGAGCTCACCACGCTCACCTCCGATCTGCGCCTCAACGGAACCCTGAGCTACGGGGCGTCGGTCGCCCTGCCGGGCCGTGCCGGCACGATCACCCGCCTGCCGGCGGCGGGGGAGCAGATCGGTGTCGGGCAGGCGATCTACGAAGTGGACGGGAAGCCGGTGATCGCGATGCGGGGGGACCGTCCGTTCTGGCGCGACCTGGGCCTCGGCGCGGAGAAGGGGCCGGATGTCAGGCAGCTGGAACAGGCTCTCGCCGATCTCGGATTCGGCAAGAACATGACGATCGACGACGAGTTCACCGCGGTCACCGAGACCAACGTCAAGGCCTGGCAGAAGTCGCTCGGGGTGCCGCAGGACGGCATCGTGAAGCTGGGTGACATCGTCGCGATCAGCGCCGCATCCGTGCGGGTGGAGTCGGTCACGGCGAAGCTGGGAGACCCGGCGGGGTCGAGTCCGCTCAGTTACACGAGCACGACGCTGCGCGTGGTCGCCAAGCTGACGGATGCACAGGCGCGCGAGATCCTGCCCGCCACGAAGGTGACCGTGATCCTGCCGGACGGGACGGAGGCGCCGGCGACCGTGACCGCCGTCGACCCCGGCGGGCAGCCGACCGAGAAGGAGGGCGAGACCACTCCGCCCACCGCAGACGTCGAGTTCGACGACCCGGCCGTCGCCGAGGGCATCGGGCTGCGCGCGGTCAAGGTCGTGTTCGCGACGTCGGAGGTGAAGGATGCTCTGGTCGTGCCGGTCACAGCCCTGGTGGCGACGACCGACGGCGGCTACGCGGTCGACGTGCTGCGCAAGGGCGGAAAGGTCGAACGCGTCGCCGTGGAGGTCGGACTGATCGCCGACACCAAGGTGCAGGTCACGGGCGGAGAACTCGCCGCCGGCGATGCCGTGGTGGTGGCGCAATGAGCCCGGACACGGTGGTCGAGCTCGTCGACGTGATCAAGGAGTACCCGGGCAACCCGCCGCTGCGCGTGCTGCATGGCATGAGCCTCGCGATCGAGAGCGGTGAGCTGGTGGCCGTGGTCGGAGCCTCGGGATCGGGCAAGAGCACGATGCTCTCGATCATGGGCACCCTCGACGACCCCACGAGCGGCACCGTGCTGATCGATGGGACCGACGCCGCGGCTCTGCCCGAACGCGAGCGTGCCGTGCTGCGCGCTCGCCGCATCGGCTTCGTGTTCCAGCAGTTCTTCCTCCTGCCCGCACTGAGCGCGCTCGACAACGTCGCGCTCGGTCTGCTCTACTCCGGCGTGCCGTCGGCGGAGCGTTCCACCCGGGCGGCCGCAGCGCTGGAGCGGGTGGGCCTCGGCGCGCGCATGAAGCACAGACCCGGTCAGCTGTCCGGCGGTGAGCAGCAGCGCGTGGCGATAGCCAGGGCGATCGTCGGCGCTCCGTCGGTGCTGTTCGCCGATGAGCCGACAGGTGCGCTCGACTCGACGACGGGCGATCGCATCCTCGAACTGCTCACCTCGATCGCCGATTCCGGCACGGCCGTCGTGATCATCACGCACGATCCGCACATCGCCGAGCGCACGCAGCGGCAGGTCGGCATCCACGATGGCCGGATCGTGAGCGACACCGGCTCGCGCGTGAAGGAAGAGGTCGCCGCATGAGACGCAGAGGGGAGCGGATGCCGCGACTCAGTGTCGCTGACAGCATCCGCACGGCACTCATCGGTCCCCGCAGTCGCAAGATGCGCACGGCGCTGTCAGCGCTCGGCGTGGCGGTGGGCATCGCGGCGCTCACCGCGATCACGGGCATCGCCGCCTCGAACCAGGCCCAGCTGCTGGCCGAACTCGACTCCCTCGGCGCGAACATGATCGTCGTGCAGCCGGGCTACGGGCCCGACAACAAGCCGGTCGAGCTGCCGGAGACGGCCGCCGGGATGATCGAGCGGGTAGACGGGGTCGAACGGATCGGGGTGCTCGAGAAGGTGCCGGACGACACGGGTGTGTACCGCAACGACCTCATGCCGAAGAGTCAGGGCAACGGACTGACCGCCTATGCGGCGAGTCCCGACTTCCTGTCGTCGGTGGAGGGATCCGTGGCGAAGGGCTCGTGGTTCGACGAGACGGATCGCTCGCTGCCGGTGACCGTGCTGGGCGCGGCGGCTGCGGCGCGCATGGGCATCACGGAGCCGGGCGTGCGGGTATGGATCGGCGAGCAGTGGTACACCGTGATCGGGATCCTCGACGCAGCGGGCCTCGCCGAATCCATCGACGCGAGTGCGTTCCTCGGCGACCGGTGGGCGGCCGAGCACGTGGCGAAGAAGAGCGACGGCAGGATCGCCGCGATCTACGTGCGCATGGCCGACGGTGCGACGGGGGAGAAGGTCCGCGATGCGATCGCCCGCGCAGCGAACCCTTCGTCCCCGTATGTGCAGGTGAACGGGCTCGGCGACCTCGCCGGTGCGCGGGACACCGCGGATGACTCGCTGTCCGGCCTCGCGGTCGGACTCGCGGCGATCGCTCTGCTGGTCGGAGGGATCGGCATCGCGAACACCATGGTGGTGGCGGTGTTGGAGCGGCGCGGCGAGATCGGTCTTCGACGTGCGCTCGGCGCGCGCTCGGGGCAGATCGCGGGTCAGTTCGTGGCGGAGGCGATCGTGCTCGGCGGGCTGGGGGGCCTCGCCGGAGCCGCGGTCGGCGCGCTCGGGGTCGTCGTCTACGCCTCGATCCAGGGGCAGGCGGTGACGATCCCTGCGGTCGTGCTGTTCGGTGGCCCGGTCGTGGCGCTGGTGGTCGGCGTGATCGCCGGGCTCTACCCCGCGATCAGCGCCGCGCGCCTGTCGCCCACGGCGGCACTCCGCACGGTCTGAGGCCCTGGGTCCGAAGGTGCCGCCGAGCGCGGCGAAACGCCCCGGCCGGGGAGAATTCCCCGGTCGGAGCGTCCCGTCTCGCTTGGCGTCGATCAGCTGACCTTCTTCCGGTAGGAGATGATCGCGAACACGTAGGCGACCACGAGGATCCCGACGCACCAGGCGAGGGCGACCCAGATCTCGGACCCGACCGGCTCCTGCGCGAACAGCGCCTGGATGGTGTTGACGATCGAGGTGACGGGCTGGTTGTCTGCGAACCACTGCACCGGTGCCGGCATGGTGTCGGTGGGCACGAACGCCGAGCTGATGAACGGCAGGAAGATCAGCGGGTACGAGAAGGCACTCGCGCCGTCGACCGTCTTGGCGTTCAGGCCCGCGATGATCGCCAGCCAGGTGAGTGCCAGCGTGAACAGCATCAGGATGCCGATGACTCCGAGCCAGGCCCAGAAGCTCGCCCCGGTGCGGAAGCCCATGAGGAATCCGACGCCGAAGATGATCGCCAGGGTGATGGCGTTCGCCGTGAGGGACGTGAGCACGTGGGCCCACAACACGCTCGATCGGGCGATCGGCATGGAGTGGAACCGCTCGAAGATGCCGCTCTGCATGTCGGTGAACAGCCGGAACGCCGTGTAGGCGATGCCCGATGCGATCGCGATGAGCAGGATGCCCGGCAGCAGGTAGTTCACGTAGTTGTCGACGCCGGTGCTCTGCTGGAGGGCGCCGCCGAAGACGTACACGAACAGGAGCATCAGGGCGATCGGGGTGACTGCCGTGGTGATGATCGTGTCGGGGCTGCGGAAGATGTGCCGCATGGAGCGGCCGGTGAGTGTCGCCGTGTCGGCGGCGAAGTGCGTGGTCATGCTGCCTTCTCCTTTCCGGATGAGGGGCCGATGAGGGTGAGGAAGATCTCCTCGAGGGTGGGCTGCTTCTCGACGTACTCGACCTTCGCGGCCGGAAGCAGGCGCTTGAGTCCGGCGAGGGTGTCGTTCGCGATGATGCGGCCCTCGTGCAGGATCGCGATGCGGTCGGCCAGCTGCTCGGCCTCGTCGAGGTACTGCGTGGTGAGCAGCACCGTGGTGCCGGTGTTCGCGAGTTCCTTGACCACGTCCCACACCTCGATGCGGGCTTCGGGGTCAAGGCCGGTGGTCGGCTCGTCGAGGTAGATGACCTCGGGGTGTCCGACCAGACTCATCGCGATGTCGAGACGGCGACGCATGCCGCCCGAGTAGGTGCCGACCTTGCGCCCGCCGGCATCCGTCAGACGGAACGTGGCGAGCAGGTCGTCGGCGACCTTCCCGGCGTCGGGCAGATGCCGCAGCTTCGCGACGAGCACGAGGTTCTCGCGTCCGGTGAGGATCTCGTCGACCGCGGCGAACTGTCCGGTGAGGCTGATGCGCTCGCGCACTCCGACCGGGTCTGCGGCCACATCCACGCCCTGCACCGTCGCGGTTCCGGCATCCGACTTCAGCAGGGTGGAGAGGATGCGCACCATGGTGGTCTTACCGGCGCCGTTCGAGCCGAGGAGGGCGAAGATGCTGCCCTTCTCGACCTCGAAGTCGACGCCGCGCAGCACGTGCAGATCTTTGTAGGACTTCTCGATGCCGTGCACCGAGATGGCGGGGTTCGTCATGATTCCTCCTTCTTCTTCGCGTCGTCGAACGCCTTGATGAGGCGTGCGCGCTCCTTGTCGATCCACTGGCGTCCGCCGTACGCCGCGGCGTAGTTCTCGGCGAACTCGACCGGGTCGTCGCCGACGATGGCGCTGACCGGGGTGCCGTCGAGTGCGGCGCGCTCCCACATGTCTGCGATGTCGAGGAACATCTTCACGATGGTGTCGCCGTCGGTGACGCCGCCGTAATACATGTTGTAGCGCTGCTGGGCCTTCGCCATCTCCCGGTACGGCTCGGGCAGTGCGTTGATGCGGGCTTGCGCCTGCTTGTACAGCTTCTTCTCTTCGAGCGATCCGGTGATCGCTTCGATCCACTTCGCGGCCATGTCAGTTCTCCTTGTTCGTGGTGTCGGTGTTCGTGCTGTTCAGCTGTTCGATGTGCGTCTTGAGGAAATCCCAGGTCTTCCAGAACTCCTCGAGCTCCTGCCGGCCCTGCGCGTTGAGGGTGTACACCTTGCGGGGCGGACCCTTCTCGCTCGGGACCTTCTCGACGTCGACGAGGCTCTTCTGCTCGATGCGCACGAGGAGTGCGTAGATCGTGCCCTCGGCGATGTCGGTGAATCCGTGGTCGCGGATGCGTGTGGTGATCTCGTACCCGTATGCCGGCTGCTCGGCGAGGAGGGCCAGAACGATGCCCTCCAGAGTGCCCTTGAGCATCTCGGTCATCTGCTTGCCCATCAGGTCCTCCTCTCCTTGTCGGTTCAGTACTCAGTGTTGCTGGGTACCGGTACAAAGTAACACTGAGTACCGGTACTTAGCAACACTAAATACCAAGTTTCTTCCCGCGCTCGACGCCGAGACCCATCGCCTGCGCCGAGACCCACGCCTGCACGCGCCTAGAGCCGTGGGTCTCGGCGGCAAGAGTGGGTC
>NZ_LSJW01000227.1:0-28863 GCF_001557335.1 Microbacterium sp. CCH5-D1 | reverse complement strand
CCGGTAGACTGATCCTGCCCCGCCGGCCCCTTCCTTTGGAGCGCGCGTGACCACCGCCCCTGCACCTTCCCCCCAGCACGTCCCCGACTCCGTCGAGAACGCGATCGCGACCCCCGAGAAGGAGCAGCCGTACGGCGCCCTCGGACTCAAGGACGACGAGTACGCGCGCATCAAGGAGATCCTCGGCCGCCGACCCACCTCGGGCGAGCTGGCGATGTACTCGGTGATGTGGTCGGAGCACTGCTCCTACAAGTCGAGCAAGAACTACCTGCGCCGCTTCGGCCAGAAGGTCTCCGATGAGATGAAGGAACGCCTCATGGTGGGCATGGGCCAGAACGCGGGCGTCGTCGACGTCGGCGAGGGCTGGGCCGTCACCTTCAAGGCCGAGTCCCACAACCACCCCTCCTTCATCGAGCCGTTCCAGGGCGCGGCCACCGGCGTCGGCGGCATCGTCCGCGACATCATCTCGATGGGCGCGCGTCCTGTCGCGGTCATGGATGCGCTGCGCTTCGGTGCGATCGACCACCCCGACACCGCCCGCGTCGTGCACGGCGTGACCAGCGGCATCAGCTTCTACGGCAACTGCCTGGGCCTTCCGAACATCGGTGGCGAGACCGTCTTCGACAGCGTCTACCAGGCCAACCCGCTCGTCAACGCGCTCGCGGTGGGCGTGCTGCGCCACGAAGACCTCAAGCTCGCGAACGCCACCGGTGTCGGCAACAAGGTGGTCCTGTTCGGTGCCCGCACGGGTGGCGACGGCATCGGCGGCGCGAGCATCCTGGCCTCCGACACGTTCGCCGACGGTGGCCCCACCAAGCGCCCCGCGGTGCAGGTGGGCGACCCCTTCGCCGAGAAGGTGCTCATCGAGTGCTGCCTGGAGCTGTACCGCGGCGAGCTCGTCGAGGCGATCCAGGACCTGGGCGCAGCCGGCATCTCGTGCGCGACCAGCGAGCTCGCGGCCAACGGCAACAGCGGCATGAAGGTGTCTCTCGACAACGTGCTGCTGCGCGACCCCACGCTCACGGCAGAGGAGATCCTCATGTCGGAGTCGCAGGAGCGCATGATGGCGATCGTGGCCCCCGAGAAGCTCGACGCCTTCCTGGCCGTCGTGAACAAGTGGGAGGTCGAGACCTCCGTGCTCGGCGAGGTCACCGGCGACGGACGCCTCATCATCGACTGGCAGGGCGAGCGCATCGTCGACGTCGACCCCTCGACCGTCGCGGTCGACGGCCCTGTCTACGACCGTCCGGTCGCGTACCCGACGTGGATCGACGCGCTCCAGGCAGATGCCGCAGAGAAGCTTCCGCGCGCGAACGACCCCGAGACGCTGCGCGAGCAGTTCCTCGCCCTCGTCGCCTCCCCGAACCTGGCCGACACGAGCTGGATCACGAACCAGTACGACTACTACGTGCTCGGCAACACAGCCCTGAGCTTCCCCGACGACGCCGGCATGATCCGCGTGGACGAGGAGTCCGGCCTCGGCTTCTCCGTCGCGACCGACGCCAACGGCCGCTACTGCCAGCTCGACCCGTACGCCGGCGCGCAGCTGGCCCTCGCCGAGGCGTACCGCAACGTCGCCGTGACCGGTGCCGTGCCGACCGCCATCACCGACTGCCTCAACTTCGGCTCTCCCGAGAACCCCGAGGTCATGTGGCAGTTCGGCCAGACCGTCGACGGCCTCGCAGACGGCTGCTACGAACTGGGCACCCCGGTCACCGGCGGCAACGTCTCGTTCTACAACCAGACCGGCGACGTGCCGATCCACCCGACCCCGCTCGTCGGCGTGCTCGGCATCATCGACGACGTCTCCCGCCGCATCCCGTCCGGCTGGCAGGACGAGGGGCAGAACATCTACCTGCTCGGCACCACCTCGACCGAGCTCTCGGGTTCGGCTTGGGCAGATGTCGTGCACCAGCACCTCGGCGGCCTGCCCCCGAAGGTCGACCTCGCCGGGGAGAAGCGCCTCGCCGGCCTGCTCGCCGCGGCCCGCGATGAGTGGCTCATCTCGTCGGCGCACGACCTCTCCGAGGGTGGCCTCGCGCAGGCCCTGGCCGAGGGTGTGATGCGCTTCGGTGTCGGCGCCCGCGTCTGGCTCAACGAGATCATCGAGCGTGACGGCGTGGATGCCGCGACGGCCCTGTTCTCCGAGTCGACCGGCCGCGTGATCGTGACCGTTCCCCGCGAGGACGACGTGAAGTTCCGCGGACTCTGCGAGGGACGCGACTACCCGGTGATGCGCATCGGCGTGACCGACAGCGAGGGCGCGAAGCTCGAGGTGCAGGACGTCTTCACCGTGACGGCCGCCGAACTGCGCGAGCGCTCGCAGGCCACACTGCCGTCGTACTTCGGCCCGACCGTCACCGAGGCGGTCAGCGCATGAGCAACGACGGTCTCAGCGAGGACTACGGCGACCTCGGCGAGAAGCGCAATCGGCGCATGCGCATCGTCGCGTGGACCGTCATCATCGCGCTGATCCTCGGCGGTGGCGGCGCGACGGTGCTGACGCTGCTCCTCGGCTGAGTCGAGATCTGGGCCGTTGCCGGCAGGCGGGCTTGCGTGACGAACGGCCGTCGCCCGCCGTCCAAGCGTGCAGGGAAACGTGGACACGATTCGATCGCGGTCACATGCCGAGCGATGGCAGGGCCACGACGTTCACTCCGTCCGCACGCCGATACGACGGACCGGTGCCGGTGATGACCGTGAGTGCCGGCGAATCGGCTCGGGTTCCGTCGACATTCGCCGCGAACTCCATCAGCGACGCTGCGGCCGCATCCACCGTCTCTGCTGCGGCGCCGAGCTTCACTTCGAATCCGGCCCAGTGCCCGTCCGGCAGCTGAATGATGGCATCCACTTCACGGCCTGCCGAGTCGCGGGCATGGTAGATCTCTCCTCCGAGAGGTTGCGCCATGACGCGAAGATCATGCACCACCTGGGACTCGAAGAGTTGTCCCGTGAAGCCGAGGTCTCGGCGCAACGCGGCGGCGTCAGCACCGAGGAGGGCAACCGCGACGGACGGATCACAGAAGTGCCGCTTCGGCTCCTTGCGGAGGGTTGCGGACGATCGGAGATGAGCTGACCACGCAGGTTGGTCTTCAATGATGAAGATCCGGCTCAGCGCATCCATGTATTCGCGGACCGCATCGCGCGACAACGTCGCCTCATCACGCGCAAGGGTGGAGATCGACACCTCTGTCCCCGTGGACCGAGCCAGCGCCTGCATGAGCCTGCGGACCCTCAATGGATCTCTCGCGCGCCCGGCGGAGTCGACGTCGACGTCGATCACCGTATCAACATAGTCGCGGTTGCCAGCCAGGGCGTCCTTGACCGGCAAGCCGACTGCTGCCGGCCACCCCCCGACCGCCATGCGGGTCAGAAGACCGTCGAAGTCTAGGGGTGCCGCACCATGTCGTGGGGCCTCTCCGGCAAGAAGGCGACGAAGGGACACAGCAGCGTGGCCGTCGGCGCTTTCCGCGAGTGTCATCGTCCTCATTCGCAATCGAGCGAACCGGCCGGCCCCTGAATGCCGTCGTGCGTCCGACGCCGGGGCGGTCGAGCCGGTCAGGATGAACTGGCCCCGTCGCGATCTCTCGTCGACTTCTCTTCGCACGGCGTCCCAGAGCCTCGGTTGCAACTGCCATTCGTCCAAGAGACGAGGAGCTTCTCCTTCGAGAACCAGCGAAGGATCAACCGCCATCTGCGCAGCGACTGCGGGGTCTGTATCGATATGCACCGCGCTGTTCGCCCGGCGCTTCGCCGTTGCGGTCTTTCCACTCGCTTTCGGACCTTCGATGAGAACAGCACCCGCGCGCGACAGCGCGGCATCGAGCTCGTCGTCGACGATGCGAGGAAGGTAGTGGCTGGCCAAAGCGAGCTCCAGTCGTCAAATCGATAGATTCGGAGTCGTCAGATTGAGAGGATATCAGTCGTCAATTTAGGAGACAACTGGTCGTCAGTTTGAGAGTCGGTGTTCTGCCAGATCGGAAGACAACACAACCATTCAGCCCACGGACATCGCCCGCGACGAGTTCGTTGAGGCGGCGCACATCCATGCCAACCTCGCGCTCAGCGCGTGAAGAGGTACCGCGCCAGGTCGATGATCCCGTCGGGTCCGTCGCTCTCACGCCCGAGCGAGTCCACGATGATCGCGCCCAGGATGGCGCGCCCGATCTGCGCGACCGGGGCATCCTCCGGCAGCTGGCCGTCGCGGATCCCCCCTCGCAGCCGTTCGGACAGATGCTGCTCCACCCCGAGACTGCTCCCGAGATGCGCGCCGACCGCCGCGTCTTCGGCAGCAGCGGCGACGAGCGACTGCAGCAGCGCCTGACCCTGGGCGGAGGCGAGGATCGAGAACACCGAGTGCAGCCAAGTCTCGACGTCGGCGAACAGATCACCCGTGTCGGGCACGACGAAGTCGACGGGGATGAGCCGCCCGTCCACGAGACAGTCGGCGATCAGGGCCCCGCGGGACGACCACCAGCGGTAGATGGTCTGCTTGCCCACCCCGGCTTCCTTGGCGATGCCCTCGATCGTGAGCCGGTCATAGCCCTGCGCATGGAACAACCGAGAGGTCGCATCGAGGATCGCCTCGCGTGCCGCCGTGCTGCGCACGGGGCCGCTTCGATGCTCGTTCGCCATGCGTTCAGGATAGCCACAGATCGCTAGACGAGACGTGCCGTATGATCTTCGAGTCTGAAGGAGACCACTGTGGCATCACTGCTCTACCGTCTGGGTTCGTTCGCTGCGCGCAAGGCGTGGACGGTGATCGTGTCGTGGGTGCTGATCCTCGGCCTCGGCATCGGTGCCTTCCTCACTTTGGGCGGCACGCTGAGCAACAGCTTCGACATCCCCGGCACTGCATCCGGCGCCGTGACCGATGAGCTCGCCGACGAGCTTCCGGACACCGCCGGCGGCACCGGCACGGTCGTCTACAGCACGAAGGACGGGTCGCCGTTCACCGACGAGCAGAAGCAGGCGATCTCCGACCTCGCCGTCAGCGCCGAAGACCTCGACGGCGTCGCGCGCGTGATCGATCCGTTCGACGCGCAGAAGCAGCAGGAAGAGCAGGCGCAGAAGCTCGCCGACGGCCAGACGCAGGTCGCCGACGGTCGCACGCAGCTGGATGCCGCCCAGACGCAGCTCGACGACGGCCGTGCGCAGCTCGAAGCCGGACTCACGCAGCTCACGGCCGCGCGCACGCAGGCGGAGCAGGCCGGTGCCGGATCCGCACAGCTCGCCGCCCTCGATGCCCAGATCGCTGCCGTGAACGCGCAGCTGGCTCAGGTCGCGGCCCAGAACGCACAGCTCGACCAGTCCCGCATCACCCTCGACGACAACGCCGACCAGGTGCAGCTGGGCTCGACCCTGCTCGACCTGGCCGACGGCATCGGCGTGGTCTCCGACGACGGCTCGACCGCCATCGTCAACATCTCGTTCGTCGACCCGCGCCTCGAGCTCTCCGAAGAGGTGAAGCAGGGCGCGATCGACCACTTCGAGTCCTCACCCATCGACGGCGTCGAGGTCGACTTCGGCACCGACATCGCGCAGGGCGTGCCGGAGATCTTCGGTGTCGGCGAGGCGGTCGGCCTCGCGTTCGCCGCGATCGTCCTCATCGTGATGCTCGGCTCCCTCATCGCCGCCGCCCTCCCGATCGTCACCGCCATCGTCGGCGTCGGCGTCGGCGTCACGGCCTCCCTCGCCTTCTCGGGCATCGTGAACATGGCGTCGGTCACTCCCGTGCTGGGTGTCATGCTCGGTCTCGCGGTCGGCATCGACTACTCGCTGTTCATCGTCAACCGGCACCGCAAGCAACTGCTCGCCGGAGTTCCGGTGCGGGAATCCATCGGCCTCGCGACCGGCACTTCCGGCACGGCCGTGGTGTTCGCCGGCACGACCGTGATCGTCGCCCTCCTCGCCCTCAACGTGACCGGTGTGCCCTTCCTCGGCCTCATGGGCACGGTCGGCGCGGTGTGCGTCGCCGTGGCGGTGCTCGTCGCCATCACCCTCGCGCCCGCCATCCTCGGCCTCGTCGGCACACGCCTGCTCAGCCGTCGCGCGCGCACCACGATCGGCGAGGAGCACGCCGCGGGCAAGCCGGTGAAGCGCATGTCGACCCTCCGCGCCGTCGTCACCGCGCTCGTGAGCGTCGTCGCCCTCCTGATCATCGCGATCCCCGCCATGTCGATGCGACTCGGACTGCCCGACGGATCGAGCGAACCGAGCGACTCGACCAGCTACCGCGCCTTCCAGACCGTCGACGAGCAGTTCGGCGAGGGCGCGAACGGCCCGCTGCTCGTGACCGCGACCCTCGACGAAGCGGTCAGCGACGACGACCTGCTCTCCACGCAGGTGACGATCGCGCAGGCCATCGCCGACCAGGACGACGTGGCTGCGGTCGCCCCGATCGCCACCTCCGACGACAACACGCTGCTCGCGTTCCAGGTCGTGCCGGAGGAAGGCCCGAACAGCGCGTCGACCGAGAGGCTCGTGCAGGACCTCCGCTCCATGCCTCCCGTCGCGGAGGGGATCACTCTCGGCGTCGCGGGTCAGGCCGCGATCAACATCGACATCTCCGAAGCGTTGGCCGGAGTGCTGCCGCTGTACCTCTTGGTCGTGGTCGGCCTGTCGCTGCTCATCATGATCGTGGTGTTCCGGTCGCTGCTCGTGCCGATCTTCGCGACAGGTGGCTTCGTGCTGTCGCTGTTCGCGACCTACGGGCTGATCGTGGCGGTGTTCCAGTTCGGCTGGGGTGCCGAGATCATCGGGTTGCACAGCACAGGCCCCATCCTGAGCTTCCTGCCCGTGATCCTCGTCGGCATCCTGTTCGGGCTCGCGATGGACTACCAGCTGTTCCTCGCCTCCGGCATGAGGGAGGCGTTCGTGCACGGCGCCTCCGCTCGCGATGCCGTCGCCCAGGGCTTCCGCGCCGGACGCTCGGTCGTGATCGCCGCGGCCCTCATCATGGTGTCGGTCTTCGGCGGGTTCATCTTCTCGGAGTCGACGATCATCCGCTCGATCGGATTCGGGCTCGCGTTCGGCGTGCTGCTCGACGCGTTCGTGGTGCGGATGCTGCTGATGCCCGCGCTCATGCACCTGCTCGGACGCTCGGCCTGGTGGCTGCCGCGCTGGCTCGACCGCATCCTGCCCAACGTCGACATGGAGGGCGCAGCCCTCGAACGCGACCACCCCGGAATGAAGTCCGTGGCCGTGCCGACGACGACCGACTCGGTGCCGACGACCCGTACCTCCGACTGACGACGACCCCGGGATCGGGTGTCGGTGAAGGTGCCTAGAGTGGGCAGATGACCGCCGATGCCCGCGAACGCCTGCTCGCACTGCGCGTGCAGGCCGAAGCCCGCGTGCACGCGACCGCGGCGATGCTCGACGAGCTCACCCACGACCGCGCGGGCTCGAACGACGATGACGAGCACGACCCCGAGGGCGTGACCCTGTCGTCGGAGTGGTCCCGGCTGACAGGTCTCGCCGACGCCGCGGCATCCGAGCTGCAGCAGGTCGATGACGCGCTCGCCCGAGTGGAAGCCGGCACCTACGGCATCTGCGCGAACTGCGGCCGCCCGATCCCCGCCGGACGCCTGGAGGCACGGCCGTTCGCCGAGTACTGCGTCGTCTGCGCCGAGAAGCTCGGCAGATAGCCCTGACGGTGGCGACGGGCACGAGTAGCATTCCCCCATGCCCATCACGCTCGAGAACGTCGGCATCGCGGTGCGCGACCTGGAAGCCACCATCTCGTTCTTCACCGACCTCGGCCTCACCGTGCTCGGTCGAGACGAGGTCAGCGGAGAGTGGGCGTCGACCGCGGTCGGCCTCGACGGCAACCACGCGAAGATCGCCGTGCTGCAGACTCCCGATGGGCACGGCCAGATCGAGCTGTTCGAGTACATCCATCCGGACGCGATCGAGACCGAGCCCACCCTGCCCAACGAGATCGGCATGCACCGCATCGCGTTCTCCGTCGACGACATCGACGAGTCGCTGGCGATCGCGGCCCGACACGGTTACCACCCGTTGCGCGGGGTCGCGAACTACCAGGACGTGTACAAGCTCACGTATCTGCGCGGCCCGAGCGGCATCCTGCTGATGTTCGCGCAGGACCTCACGAAGAGCTGACCATCCCGCGCCAGATCACCTCGATCGCCGCACGCAGCCGTGCCACGACGGCGGGGTCGCTGATCCTGTCACCGCGCACGACGAGCTGGTAGTAAGCGACACCCGCGACGGCGTCGAAGCACGCCTCGACGTCGAGGTCGGCCCGCAGCTCGCCCCGCGCGATCCCGATGCGGAGCGCATTCTGCAGGGGAACCCGTCGCCGGGACACGTGCGACTCCCAGTACGTCTTCTGCAGGGCGCGATCTGCCATGACGAGGCGGATGCGCTGCCGGAACCGCTCCTCGGAGTAACCGGGCGCCGAGGGTGCGACGCCGTCCGCGCCGAGTCCGAGCCCTGCGAGCAGCACCTCGTGAAGGTCGGCATCCGCGGGATAGTCCGGTGGCACCTCGCGCCCGACGTCGAGCGCGGCGGCGATCAGCAGCGTCAGCGACGGCCAGCGCCGATACAGAGCCGCGCGGCTCACTCCGCTGCACGCGACGACGCGCGACACCGTGACCTCCTCGCCAGCATCGATGATCCCCAGCGTCGCATCGACGATCAGTCCGTCGATCTCCTCATCGCGCGGACGCCCGGGGCGGCGGCGAACCGCGGCCCCGGCATCCGTCATCGGCATCGTCACGCGGCCAGCGCCCGCTCGCGCAGTCGGGCGATCGTGGCGTTCGAGAGCCCCGCAGCGCGCAACGGCGTCAGCGGGTCCCCGTGCTCCGCGCGGAGCGTGTCGAGAAGGCTGCGCATGGACACATCCATCGAGCCCTCCAGAAGCGACGAGCCGTTCTCCAGAGCGGCGGCGTCGAAGCCCAGAGCTCTCCACATCGCTCCCATGACCGGAGCCGTGCGCGCCATGACCGCGACCATGTTGTCGCCGGTGCGGGCGTAGTCGGTGACGATGTCGTCGTCGGTGGCCCCCAATGCGAGCAACAGCATGGCGGCGAGCACACCGGTGCGGTCGCGACCGGCGGCGCAGTGGAAGGCCGCCGTGCCGGGAGTGTGCGCGATCACGTTGAGTGCGATGACGAGCTGCGGCGCCGCGCCCTCGACCATGCGCCGGTACATCAGGCCCATGGCCTCGTGGCTCAGCTCCGGGGCCTTGTCTCCCATCGATGCCCCCACATCCGCGATGAGCGGCAGGTGATGGTAGCCGACCGGGTGCGCGCCGAGAGGCCCACGTCCCGTGACCGAGACCTCGAGCGGCGAGCGCAGATCGATGATGGCACTGAGTCCACCCGCGACGAGTTCATCGGCCACCTCCGAGGTCACATAGGCCAGGTCGTCCGTGCGGATGGCGAGGCCTTCACGCAGCACACCGCCATCGATCATGATGCCGCCGAGGTCGCGCAGGTTTACCGGCGCGCTGAGGACGAGTCCGGTATCGATGATGCTCATGTGATTCTCCTTCGGATGAGGGCGCTGCCCTGGTCGATCACCGTGACGAGCACGATGATGCAGATGATGATGGCGCTGAGGTGGCCGTAGTCGTACATGCGCATCGCGGTGGTCAGCTCGAGGCCGATGCCGCCGGCGCCGACGAGACCGAGGATGGTCGCGCCGCGCACGTTGCCCTCGAACAGCAGCAGCGTGTACGAGGTCAGCAGCGGTGCGGCCTGCGGGAGGATCCCGTACTGGATGATCTGCCGCTTCGAGGCGCCGACCGCCTCCATCGCGACGACGGGCCCTCGGTCGACCTGCTCCATCGCCTCGGCGAAGATCTTGCCGATCGAGCCGATGGAGCCGAGCGTCATGGCCAGGATGCCGGCGAACGGGCCGAGCCCGACAGCCGAGACGAACATGAGCGCGAACACCAGGTCGGGCACGGAGCGGATGATGTTCATGACCCAGCGCGTCGGGTAGTACAGCCACTTCGGCGCGAGGGTGGAGGTGGCTCCGAAGGCGACGATCAGGGAGAGGACGGCGCCGAGGACCGTACCGACGACGGCCATCTGAAACGTCTCCAGCAGCAGTGCCAGGATGGTGCCGATCTTCGAGAAGTCGGGCGGGAACAGGCGCGACAGGAACTCAACCATGTTGATCGCGCCCTCGCCGAGCTTCACGAAGTTGAACTGGGCGCCGTTGAACGACCAGATCAGCACCAGAACCGCGACCGGCAGTCCGATCAGGAAGCGGGCACGCGGCACGCGGAAGGCGCTCTCGAGCCGGGCGCGCTCCGCGGGGTCGAGAGTCGGGCGGGTGGCCCTGTCTGCGCGCGGCTCAGTGGTCGTCGTCATCACCGTGCTCCTCGTCGTCGTAGAGGTTTTCCAGCGCGGCGGCATCCAACTGCGAGGTCACGCCGGAGACGAGCATCTCGCCGTGGCGAAGCCCGACGATGCGGTCGCTGTGCGCGAGAGCGAGCGACAGCACATGCAGGCTCACCAGCACAGGGATGCCGTCCTGCGTGGCGATCTCGCGCAACAGGCCGAGCACGGATCCCGCGAGCTTCGGATCGAGTGATGCGACCGGCTCGTCGGCCAGGATCACCTTCGGCTGCTGCATGAGCGCCCGCGCGATCGCCACACGCTGCTGCTGTCCCCCCGAGAGGGAGCGTGCGGGAGCGGATGCCTTGTGCGCGATCCCGACCCGATCGAGCAGTTCGAGCGCCCGACGGCGGTGCGCGTTCGAGAAGCCTCCCGCGATGTTGATCGGCCCGGCGCCGTGCAGGGCGCCGGTGAGCACATTGGTCATGACGCTGAGGCGTGGGATCAGGTTGAACTGCTGGAACACCTGTCCGACCCCGGAGCGGAGGGTTCGCAGCTCGCCGCGGCCGAGGTTCGTGACGTCGTGCCCGGCCACGCGGACCGTTCCTGAGCTGATCGGCGCGAACCCGGTCAGGCTGCGCATCAGCGTGGATTTCCCCGAGCCCGAGGCTCCGAGCAGGGCGACCATCTCGCCGAGGAAGAGGTCGAGGTCGACCCCGTCGAGCACCGTGTTCTCCCCGTACGCGACCTGCAGTCCGCGGACCGTGACGAGGGGAAGCGCCTGGCGGAGCTCGGCCGTGGGGGTGCGCACTGCACCCTCGGCGGGGCCGAAACCCAGAGCATCGGTTGCCGCTCCGGCGTGTCGGTCTGCGACGCGCCCTGACGACGACGAATCATCTCCGTTTCGGCCGGGTGCGGAAACAGCGGCCGCCGGCGCGAGACGCAGAGCGGGAAGAGTCACTTGAGGTCCTCGAGCTTGACCCCGGCCACGGCCGCGATCTCGGCGAAGGACTGGAAGTCGGCGCTCTTCGGGTCGACCGTCTGCGGGGCCGCTGCGAACGCACCGTAAGCGCCGAGACGCTCAGCGTTCGCGGGCGAGAACACCTCGGCGATGCCGTCCTGGATCACCTTGCGGGTCTCGGCGTCCAGCGACTGACGGCCGAGGACCGCGCCCTGGATGTCCATCGCGGGGCTCTCCCCCACCGCGCGCCACTCTCCATCCGCAAAGGGGAACATCGGGGCGCCGAGCTCCGTGAGCATGACGGCCGTGCAGGCTGCGTCCACCTGTCCCTGCTGCAGCGCGGCGAAGCTGCCCTCGTGTCCACCGGCGAAGATGGCCTCGTAGTCGGTCCCCTGCTCGAGACCGGCCTCGTGCAGCATGTACACGGGCATGAAGTACCCGGAGCTGGAGGCCTGATCGGCGAACGCGACCGTCTTGCCCTCGAGGTCCTCGACCTTCTGGATGGGCGATTCGTCGAGCACGACGCAGGTCGAGACCGGCTTGCCGTCGCCCTGGAAGGCGACCAGCGCATCCACCTCGCCGGTGTTGACGGCGAGGGCCGACGGGAAGCCGCTCATGATGCCGATGTCGACGTGGTCGGCACGGATGGCCTCGACGACACTGAGGTAGTCGGGCACATCAGTGATCTCGACGTCGCGGCCCGTCGCCTTCTCCAGCAGGTCGGCGAACACCTCGATCGGGTTCTCGGCGGTGGGGTCGTCGCCGACGGGGATCGTGGCGATCGTGAGAGGAGCGTCCGGATCGGCCGGAGCAGCCTCAGCGGTCGGGCTCTGGCAAGCGGTGAGAGAGAGGGCGGCCACGCCCAGGAGGCCGACGACGGGCAGGGTGAAGCGGCGCATGATGACCTTTCGGGAGGAGACGTCTCGGCATTCCGAGAACATCGGTATTCCAACCCCTGAAGGTGACGCGCAATTACGAGACTGCCGTACTCCGAATGGAACGCTGCGTGAACGGACGGTATCGACGCTGCGGGCGGATCGGGCCAGCTGTGTCCCCGGAGGTTCCTGCCTTGCCGCCGCAACAGCACGGGCGGCAAGAGCCCGCCGAGAAGTAGGCTGAACGCATCATGGACGAGTTCATCCAGGGCTTCTGGACCTTCGCGCAGCACTACTGGTGGCTCATCTTCCCGATCATGGGAATGGCCGGTGGGATCGCGAAGACGTGGGAGCGCAGCTCCAAGCGACGACACGAGCGCCGCCTGGAGACCCTTCGCATGAAGGCGCAGCTGAAGACCGCCGAGATCGAGGCGCGCGCGCTCACCCAGCAGGTCAAGCGCCGCGGACCCTCTGTCGTCGACACCACAGCGTCCGTGGCACCGAGCGATCTGGTCGCGCGCCTGTTCGCCGAGCATGACGAGATCACGGCACGCTGGCTCGACTACGAGCTCGACGTCGCCAAGCTGATCGCCTTCCCCGCCATGAGCGATGGGCGCCAGCCGCTGACCGCCGCGTTCCTGCGCGCCAAGAAGACGGCCGATGCCCTGCGCCCCGCCTCCGCCGACGCCAGGGTGTCGGAACAGCAGGTCACCGAGTACCTCCAGGCCGTCGGCGACTACGCGGTCGCTTTCGAGATCGCCGAAAAGGATGCCAGACGCCTGCGCGATTCGACCTTCACCGAGCCGGAGCGCAAGCGTCTCGAACGCGCACAGCAGCTGCTGAAGGTCGCGGTCGACGAATCCGCCACGCAGGCCGAGCGCAACGTCGCCTACAAGCGCGTGCGCGAGGAGCTCGACGGCCTCATCCTGCTCTCCGACGACGCGGTCACCGTGCTGGAGAAGCAGGTGGCGAAGGAGCTTCCCGCGCAGGCGAGCGCTGCCACCGCGACCCCGCCCGCCGCACCCGCAGCCGAGCAGGCGGCGGAGCGCGTGCCGGAGCCTATGCCTGTCGCCGACCCGCTGCACCGCACAGCCCCGCGGACACTCCCGCGCGACGACGCATGACTCCGGAGAACGTCACCGGCCCGATGGCGCACCACGCCGAGGCGCCCGTCTGGTGGTCGGGCTGGGGCGGATTGCGCTGGGTCGACGGGGACGCCGGCGATCTTCTGTCGCTGCGACCGGATGGCGTGTCCCGCCAGCACATCGACGACGAGTACCTGGCCTTCGCCCGCCCGCGCTCCGGTGGAGGTCTGTTGGCGGTCGGCGCCCGCACGCTTTACCTCGCGGATGACGTCGACGGACAGATCCGGGCTGTCGCCCCGCTGGGCGACGACCCCGGTGTGCGCATGAACGACGGATGCTGCGACCCTCGGGGACGCCTGCTCGCGGGGTCGATGGCCTACGACGCGGCGCCCGATGCCGGAGCCGTGCTGCGTGTCGACGCCGACCTGACGACGAGCACCGTTCTTCCGCGGGCGACGATCTCGAACGGCATCGGCTTCTCGCCGGACGGCCGACGCGCCTACTACGTCGACACCGCGACGCACCGCATCGACGTGTTCGACGTCAGCGAGGGCGAGCTGCGGGGCCGTCGCGCCTTCGTCGCGATCCCCGAGGAGCAGGGTTCCCCCGACGGATTGTGCATCGCCGCTGACGGCAGTATCTGGGTGGCCCTGTGGGGCGGCAGCGCAGTGCACGGCTACGACGCCGCAGGGCAGCGCATCGCGACGATCGAGCTCCCGGTGCCCCAGGTCAGCGCCTGCACCTTCGGCGACGACGACCTCGGCACGCTGTACATCACGACCTCGGCGCAGGGCCTCGAACCCGGCCACGGCACCGAGGCGGGCTCGCTCTTCGCCGTGCGACCCGGTGTGCGGGGCCTTCCTGTCATCCCCTTCGCGGGCTGACGCACCCGACGACCTCTACCCGGAGCACGGTGCACTCAGCGAAAGGAACCGTGCCCCGGGCACAGGCCGCCGGGGAGAGCCGAGTCAGCCCAGGTGCACCCGCTCGGTGCGCTGGCGCTGACGTCCGAGACCCTCGATCTCGATCGTCATCTCATCGCCGTCCTGCAGATAGGGGAACCGGCCGGAGAGCGCGACACCCTGCGGGGTACCGGTGTTGATCACGTCGCCGGGCTCGAGCACCAGATACTGACTCAGCTCGTGCACGATCTGCAGCACGGAGAAGATCATGTCCGCGGTCGACGAGTCCTGCCGCGGCTCGCCGTTCACGAACGACCGCAGTCGCAGCGCCTGAGGGTCGACCTCGTCGGCGGGGACGAGTGCGGGCCCGAGCGGGTTGAACGTCTCGGAGCACTTGCCCTTCGACCACTGCCCGCCCGAGACGTCGAGTTGATACGCGCGCTCCGAGACGTCGTTCGAGATCGTGTAGCCGGCGATGACCTCTCGCGCGGCATCAGGAGACGACAGGTAGCGGGCGGGCTTGCCGATCACGATCGCCAGCTCCACCTCCCAGTCGACCTTCTCGGCTCCGGGCGGCAGCAGCACGACATCGTCCGGTCCGACCACCGTGTTGGGGTGCTTGAAGAAGACGACCGGATGCTCGGGGGGCTCCGATCCGGATTCGGCAGCGTGAGCTGCGTAGTTCTGTCCGATGCAGATCACCGCTGTCGGACGAGCGACAGGGGCGCCGATACGCAGCCCGTCGACGTCGGCGGCGACCAGTTCACCCCGGCCGAGCGCGGAGCGCACGCGGCCGATGCCGTCGGCGGCGAGGAAGTCGCCGTCGATCTCGGCGGTGAGGGGGGACAGGTCGTACACGACGCCCTCCTCTCGCACGTAGGGACGTTCGCGGCCGACGGGGCCGAGTCGCAGGAGCTCCATGAGGCCTTCCAGGTCAGCGCGCGGTGGCGAAGGACGGGTTGACGATCGGCACGGACTCGCCGGCCAGGTAGCGGATGACGTTCTCGGCCGCGTGCACCGGCAGGTCGACCAGCGCCTCGGGCGAGTACCAGGCGGCGTGCGGTGTGAGCAGCACCTGATCGAGGTCACGCAGCGGCGAGTCGGCGGCGAGCGGCTCTCCCGCGAACACGTCGAGGGCCGCGGCACCGATGTGTCCCGCCCGCAGCGAGGCGGCGAGCGCCTCCTCGTCGATGAGCGGACCGCGACAGGTGTTCACCACGACCGCTCCCGGCTTCATGGTCGCGAGGGCGGCCGCGTCGATCAGGTGCCGGGTGTCGTCGGTGAGCGGCACGTGCAGGGTCAGGATGTCGGCACGCGCGACGGCTTCCGCGATCTCCACGGGCTCGCAACCGTCTTCGCGCACGGCGTCGGCGGGGGCGAAGGGGTCGGCGACGAGGACGCGGAAGCCCAGCGCGCGACAACCGCGAGCGACCATCGAGCCGATGCGTCCGAAGCCGAGCACCGACACCGTGGTGGCCGAGGGGCGCACGGCGAGCGGTCGTGCGTCGACGGCCTTCCAGGTCCCGGCACGCACGGCGCGGTCGTAGGCCGAAAGGCCGCGGGCCTGGGACATGATCATCGCGATGGTGTGCGCTGCCACCTCTTCGATGCAGTAGCTCGGGGTGTTCGCGACGGCGATGCCACGAACGGTCGCAGCCTCGACATCGACCATGTCGTACCCGATGCCGACACGGCTGATGATGCGGAGGTTCGGCATCCGGTCCATCACATCACCCGTGATCTGCGCCCACTGCACGACCAGCCCTTCGGCGTCGGCACCGAGGGCGGCGATGTCGTCCGGGCTTCCGGATGCGGCGCGATCGGCGCGCAGTCCTGCCTGTCGGAGCGTGTCTTCGATGACGGTTCCCGGCAGGTCGCAGTCGCTGACGAGGATGAATGGCTCGGTCATGGATGCGATGCTATAGCATCTAGCAGACCTGCGCATCGCGATACCGATGTTCGGCCCTTTCGCTGGTCCGAAATCCTGGGCCGCCCGCTCGGGCGCCCGCGCGTTCACGCGTGAGGGGTCCCGAAACCCTCCGAATCTCCGTCTGAGCAGGGGGATCGCCCGCCGTGTTCGCCAGACTGGGGAGATCGAAGGGGAGTAGTTCCGGGCTCGCGAGAGCCTGAGGCCGCATCGACATACTGACGTTCACAATGATCGTCCGGTGCCCCTGTCTCCCGGATGAACGAGACCTTCGGCCCACGCGCGGCCGGAGCTCTGTCTTGTCCTCCCTCGGTCGCGCCCGACCGAAAGGACCGTTCCCCATGCCACGCGCATTGATCGGCCGTCTCGCCCTGTGCCTCCTGATCGCCGCCCCCGCCTTGGTGTTCCGCACACTGGGCTTCCACCCGAATCCCGTGCTCGACCTCGTCGTCTTCGGGGCGGCGGTCGTGGCGGCGAGCTTCGTGCTCGCCTGGGCCGCCGAGGCCGCGCAGAAGGACATCTCCGGCGCCCTCGCGATCGCCATCCTCGCCCTCATCGCCGTGCTGCCCGAGTACGCCGTCGACCTGTACTACGCGTTCCGCTCCGGCTCCGACCCCGAGTACGCGCAGTACGCCGCCGCGAACATGACGGGATCGAACCGACTGCTCCTGGGCTTCGGGTGGCCACTCGTCGTGATCGTCGCCCTCGTGATCGCGAACCGGGCACGACGCGGCGAAGCCCGGCGCCTCGCCCTCGAGCTCCCCGTCACCGCACGCCTGGACGTCGGCTTCCTCGCGGTGCTGGCGATCCTCGCGTTCGCCATCCCACTGCTCGGGAACATCCCGATCTGGTTCGGCCTGGTGCTCATCGGGGCATTCGTCACCTACCTGTGGCGGGCAGGCCGCGCGGAGAGCGAAAGCCACGACGAGTTCGTCGGCGCCGCCGCGCACATCGCGGGCATGCCGACCCGCGCCCGGCGGATCACCGTGATCTCGTTGTTCATCGTCTCGGCGGGCATCATCCTCGCGTGCGCCGAGCCTTTCGCGACCGGTCTCGTCGACTCGGGAACCGCGCTCGGGATCGACAGCTTCTTCCTCGTGCAGTGGCTCGCACCCCTCGCCTCCGAGGCGCCCGAGTTCATCATCGCGGTGCTCTTCGCCGTCCGGGGAATGGGGGCAGCCGCGATCGCCACCCTCATCGCGTCGAAGGTCAACCAGTGGAGCCTCCTGGTCGGCTCGCTCCCCCTCGCGCACTTCTTCGGTGGCGGAGGGTCCGATCTGCCGCTCGATGCCCGGCAGATCGAGGAGTTCGTGCTCACCGGCACCCAGACCGTGATGGGTGTTGCGATCCTCCTCGCCCTCCGATTCCACCTGGGATCGGCCATCGCCCTGGCGGCGATCTTCCTCGTGCAGTTCTTCGTGACCGACACCGGCGGCCGCTACGTGCTCTCCGCTCTGCAGCTGATCATCGCCGCCGGGTTTTTGATCGTCCACCGTCGGCACATCCTGCCCACCCTCGCCGCGCCGTTCCGTCGATCGCAGCCTTCGCCGGCGATGACCGCGGGCGGATCCGCTGACGGCGCCGGAGGTCGCGGATGACCGCCCTTTTGCTATAGCGTTTAGGGATGACTATGCGCCGCGTTCTGATCACGGGGGCGAGTTCCGGCATCGGGACCGCCGCCGCCCTCGAACTCGCCCGCGAGGGTGCTGCCCTCTGGATCACGTATGCCGGACGGGAGGCCGAAGCGCTGCGCATATCGGAGGAGTGCCGGGCGGCAGGGTCACCCGAGGTTCACGTGTCGCGCCTCGACCTGCGGGATCGCGAGTCGATCGACGCGCTCGTCGGTGAGATCACGGACGCATGGGGATCGCTCCACGTGCTCGTCAACAACGGCGGAGTCTGTCCCTACACGCCTTACGAAGACATCGAGTTCGACGAGTGGGACATGGTGCTCGAGACCAACGCCCGCGGCACCTTCTTCCTGACCCGCGGGGCGCTCCCCCTGCTCCGGGCAGCGGAGGGGGATCGCTCGGTGATCAACATCGCCTCGATCGCCGGCCAGGTCGGCGCGCTGCAGACCGGCATCCACTACGCCGCGAGCAAGGGCGCGATCCTGGCCATCACGCGCAGTTTCGCCCGGCACCTCGCCTCGGAGGGCATCCGCGTCAACGCCGTGACCCCTGGCCCGGTCGCGAGCGCCATCACGGATCAGCTGCAGGGGGCGGGGCGCGAGAAGCTCGAGTCGGGCATCCCCCTCGGCGCGTTCGGGCAGCCGGAGGACGTGGCCTGGATCATCGGATCCCTCGCCTCAGAGCGAGCACGCTTCATCACCGGCGCCACCTACGACGTCAACGGAGGAGTTCGCATTGACTGACCGCACCCCCCTGGACCGCTCCGCCCTCGAAACCGTGCAGGCGCAGCTCGAAGCCTTCAACGCACACGACCTCGACGCGTTCGTGGCCACCTACGCCGAGGACGCCGTCATCACCGGTGTCGCC
Source organism: Microbacterium sp. CCH5-D1 (assembly GCF_001557335.1). Lineage (NCBI taxonomy): Bacteria > Bacillati > Actinomycetota > Actinomycetes > Micrococcales > Microbacteriaceae > Microbacterium > Microbacterium sp. CCH5-D1. Next base: position 10,302 of record NZ_LSJW01000227.1, on the reverse strand, counting down.
GCCGAACCCGTGGTCGGTTCCGCCGCGATCCGTGCGTTCTACGAGCCTCGACTGCAGAACCCCGAGCTGTCGTGCGTCATCGAGACCAGCGTGCTCTTCGGCACCCGATGGGTCGTCGCACAGGAACAGGTGATCAACGCCGGCGTCGCCACCGAGACCATCGCGACCTTCGATGTGGTGGACGGGCTGATCGCCAGGGCGTCGATGCTCAAGGCCTAAGGAGGCGGAGGTCGTCGGGTCTCGAGGTGGGGTCGGCCTAGCCGGCGAGCTCGATCACATCCATTCCGAACAGGCTGGTCTTGGGAGATTCGATCGAAGCCATTCGTGGAACGGGCTTGAGTGGTCGGTGCTCGGGAGCGATCATCAGACGGAAGGGCCCTCTCGCGAGCCCCAGGGTCAGTTGCGTGTCGTACCAGCACAGCGCCTGCCTCGGAGAAGCCTTTTGAATCCAGGAGTGCAGGAAGAGCCAAGCGAGAGACGCGAACGGGATCAGGATCCAGAGCGCGAGGCCGCGCACCAACAACACGAGGAGCCATCCCGTTCTACTGAGTGCGTTCATCGACGGATTCCCCCTTCCTGGTCAGCTGTGCCGTATTGAACGTAGCGGACCACAGACGAGAGCGGCGCTATCTCCGATGCGCGGTTACGAGCAGTGTGACAATCAGTCCCAGTTCGGCGCGGGCGGTCGATACGCGTCACGGCGATGGCGGGCGCGAACCACGACCAGCGTCTCCGGCGCTTCGAGGAAGAAGAGCACGCGGTAGTCGCCGCGACGGGCCGAGCGCAGCCCCTCGAACTCGTCTTGCAGCGGTTTGCTCATCCGCTCAGGGTTCTCGGGCAGCGTGTAGACGGCGAATTCCACGATCGCCTGAGCAATCTTCTGCGGCAGCCGATCCAGGTCCCGCCAGGCAGAGTCGGCGAACGAAGTGACCCTCGTCACGGGCGCCGAACCCCGTAGCGCGCGATCGTCTCATCGGCACTGCGCAGGTTTCCATCAGCAGCCTGCTGGCGGGCGCTTTCGACATCGTCGCGCGTTCCCGGCTCCGACAGCCAGAACAACGTCTCGTAAAGCGACTCCAACGCGTCCCTGCTGATCAGCACGGCAGCGCCGCGGCCATGGCGCGTGATCTCGATCGTCTCGTGCTCTCGCTCCACCTGATCAACGAGCCGGGACAACTGATCCTTTGCTTCACTTAAAGGCACCGTCTGCATGTCCTTCATACTAGCCCAAACTTTGGCCTTGGAATAGCCAGACCTCTGGCCATCGAGAGCGGATAGCTGTGACCACTGGCTGTCGGCCGGTCACTCGTGCTCGGGCAGGACCGGCGACGACCAACCCCGATCACGACCCAGCTGTGCCGCCCGCGACACGGAGTCCGCACCGAAGCGGCCGCGCAGGGTGTCGAGCACCGTGTCGAGGCGCGCTTCGTCGCCCCAGTCGATCGGCAGCTCGGGCGCCACGTTCCCGGCACGGTCGAGCTGCGACAGTGAGATGCCGATCAGGGTGATGCCGCCCGCAGAAATCTCGGGCTGCGCGGCGGCGAGCAGCGCGCGAGCGAGGGTGAGCAGCACGGCGGTGCGATCGGTCGGAGCCCGGAGCGAACGGGAGCGGGTGGCCTTCGTGAAGTCGCCGAAGCGCAGACGCAGCACGACCGTCCGGCACACGCGATCCCCGTCGCGGAGTCGCCTGCCGAGACGGTCGATGATCTGCGTGAGGATGAGGTCGAGTTCCTCGGCCGAGCGCGGACGAGTGCCCAACGCACGCTGCGAGCCGATCGATCCCCGACGCCGCGTGGTGTCGACCGGCCGCGGGTCGCGCAGCCGGGCCAACGCATGCACGTGCGCACCCGTCGCTTTGCCCAGCATCCTCTCGGCGGTCGCGGTCTCCAGCTCGGCGAGCTGTCCGACGGTGCGGATGCCGTACCGGTGCAGCTTCTCGGCCGTGACGGCGCCCACACCCCACAACCGCTCGACGGGGAGCGGAAGCAGGAACTCCTCTTCGCGGTCGGGCTCGACGACCAGCAGACCGTCGGGCTTGCTCACGGCACTCGCGACCTTGGCGAGGAACTTGGTGCGCGCGACGCCCACCGAGATAGCCAGCCCCGCCTCCGCCCGCACGCGCTCGCGCAGCCGCGTCGCGATCTGCTCGGGACTGCCCGCGAGGCGTCGCAAACCGCCGACCTCGAGGAACGCCTCGTCGATCGACAGCCCCTCGACGAGCGGGGTGGTGTCGCGGAAGATCGCGAACACGTCCTTGCTCGCGGCGGAGTACGCCTCCATGCGCGGAGGGACGACGACAGCATCGGGGCAGAGCTCGCGCGCCTGCCGGCCTCCCATCGCCGTGCGCACCCCGCGCGCCTTCGCCTCGTAGCTCGCCGCCAGCACGACCCCGCCGCCCACGATCACGGGTCGCCCGCGCAATTCCGGGGCGTCGCGCTGCTCGACCGAAGCGTAGAACGCATCGAGGTCGGCGTGCAGCACGGTCGCTTCCCCACGCATCCTGCTCTCCTGTCGACGAGCGGATCGTCGCATGGACCGGGGACATCCGTGGACGTCGCGCCCGGCCCGCACCCGGTGTCGGTCCTCACAGGTAGGTTCGGCGCGTGCCGGAACCGGTGATGCAGTGGTGGGCGCGACGGCAGTTCTCCCGCGGTCGCGCGATTCCGTATGACGTGGGAACTTATCGCGCCGGGTGGGCCGCGTACCCGGAGCTGATCCGCCAGTACCACCCCGAGCTGAATCACGGCATCGCGCTGTCGCAGATCCCTCTCGCCGCCGACGTGCTCGTGTGTTGGGAGTGCCCGGTCGGCCATCGGTTCGCCGCCACACCGACCGAGCAGCGCGAACGTCCAGGACGCGTCCGGCGCCGCTCCGCGTGGTGTCCGGACTGCTCCGCGCTCGCCCGCCCGCAGCCGGTCGTGCTCGGGGAAGCTCGCGCCATCCCCCGTAAGCCCCGTCGCCCCGCGCCTGCACTCTGCACCAAGACGCCCTACCTGCCCTCGGGGACCGCGTTCGCAAGTGAGTGCGCGCCGAAGCCCGCCTCTGCTGCGGAGGGACGTCTGCGGGCGGGACTCGGGGTCGCGATCGAGTTCGACACCACCGTGAACGCCGTCAAGGTCTCGCGCCCGTTCTTCCGCCACACCGAGGTCTGGCCTGACATCGTGTTGCCGGAGCTGCGCATCGCGATCGAGTACGACTCGGTCGGCCGACACGGCCTGGAGCATGTCGGCAAGCGGCAGGACGCGGATCTGCGCAAGGACCGCGCCCTGCGTGCTGTGGGGTGGGAGGTGATCCGCATCCGCACCGGGAAGCTCGAACCGCTCGGTCCGCACGACCTGGCGCTGCCCTCCGTCGGAGCGAAGAGCATCGCCCGGATCATCGACGAGCTGCGGGTGATTCGGGGAGCTCTGATGGTGGACGCGTATCTCCGGTAGGTGCCCCGTCAGCCCTCGAAACGCTCCCGCAGACCCGGGTCGAGGGCGATGTCGCCGAAGGATGCCGTCCACGCGCCGTCGACCGCGATGGACTGCCCCGACAGGTACGGCGCCTCGTCGGAGAGCAGGAACGCCGTGAGCGCGGCCACCTCTTCCGCCCGGGCGATCCGGCCCATGGGCGGCCCCTCGGCGAGGGCACGTTCTTCGGCGGCGGGGTCGGCGGCGCGTGCGATCTGCGCCTCCAGATGCGGGGTGCGCACGCCACCGGGAGCGACCGTATTGGCTCGTATGCCCAGAGCGCCATACGACACGGCCACGCTGCGGGTGAGCGCGTCGATGCCGCCCTTGGTGAACTCATACGCGGCGTGGTCGGTGAAGCTGGAGCGCCCATGGATCGAACCGATGTTGACGATGGCGCCCGCCACACCCTGGTCGACGAATGCGGAGACGGCCGTCGAACAGCCCCAGATGTAGCCGAAGCCGTTGATGTCGAGCACCTCGCGCACCACGGACTCGTCGAGCTCGTGCAGGGGCGTCCGTTTCGTGATGCCGGCGTTGTTGACCCAGCCGGCGAGTGGGGCTCTGGCGCGGGCAGCAGCAGCCGCGCGCTCGTGCGTCGAGCGATCCGACGCGTCACCAAGCACCACCTCAGCCACGATGCCGTCTTCGACCGTGCCCGAGCCGGCAGAGCGCTCGAGCCCGACCACGATCCATCCGTCAGCCGTGAGGCGCTCTGCGATGGCACGGCCGATGCCCTTGCCGCTGCCCGTCACGACGACGCTGCGTGCAGATTCCGTCATGTCAGTCCCTCTCGAATCGGAAGACGGCGGGATCGAGAGCGAAGCCGAGTCCCGTGGCATCCGTCGGGCGCACCAGACCCTCGAACGACGGACCACCGAGGATGAACGACGGAGCAGGGTCGTACGGGTTGACTCCTCGCGCGAACGTCTCCACTCCGATCCCGAGATGCGCGGTGACCTCGGGATACACGTGCCCGGAGACCGGGACACCGCGCTCGGTCGCCCATGCGATCATCTCGCGGGCGGGCGTCACACCACCGATCGCCACGACGTCGAGGCGCAGCGCCTCGACACCACCGACCTCGACCAGCGCCTTCAGCACCGCGGGATCGGTGACCTCATCGCCGACAGCCACCGCCAGGCCCGATTCCCGGCGGATGCGCGCGACACCTGCTGCGTCTTCCGGCAGCAGCGGGTCTTCGAGCCACGCGAGCTGCGGGTCGCCCCACTGCGCGATCTCCGCGAGCGCGGTGTCAGCATCCGGCCAGCCGAAACCCACATCGACGACCAGCCCTGTATCAACGGGCAGCTCTGCGTTCAGAGTCGCCAGGAGTTCGTGCATGTATGCCGGATTCGGAATGCGCGAGATCTTCACGTTCGTCCATCCAGCAGCCTGCGCGAGAACCTCGTCGGCGACCTCCCGCGGAGCCCGGTCCGCAGACGGGTAAGCGGCGACCAGCATCGATTCCCGGGGAGCATCACCGGTGCCGAGCAGCTTCCACAGCGGCATGCCCGCGCGCCGGGCGGCAATGTCCCAGAGGGCGATGTCGACCAGCCCCAGGGCGCGCCGCACCAAGCCCACCCGGCCGACGATGGCACTGCCGCGCAGCATCCGCTCCCACGCCGCCGCAGGGTCGTCGGCATCCGCACCCACCGCGTGCGGGGCGACGAGACGGCCGACGATCTCGCCCATCGGCGCCTCCCGCGAAAGGCAGTACGCCATCCCGGTCGTTCCGTCATCGGCTGCCACCTGCACGGCGGAGTACTCTCGCCGCACGACTGTCATCGCGCCGAGCTGCAGTGGCGCAGGGAGCGGCAGTACGGCGGTGGCCGTGTCGATGCGCGCGATCGTACTCATTCGGGCTTCTTCGCCAGGGGCACGCCGTAGTCCACCATGAAGCCGCCGTCGACATACAGCGTCTGCCCGTTCATGTAACGCGACTGGTCGGAGACGAGGAAGCTGACCGCGGCCGCGATCTCACTCGCCTCCGCCAGGCGCTTCGCGGGGATGCGCGACAGGATCGTGTCCAGGCTCAGCGTCCCCTGCTCGACGCCCTGACGGAAGACGCCCGTGTCGACGTAACCGGGCGCGACAGCGTTGACCCGCACACCGCGCGACGCCCACTCCGCTCCCGCCGTGGAGGTGAGCCCGATGACGGCGGCCTTGGTCGTGGCATACGGCGCCCGCCCCGCGGAGCCGCGCGAGGAGATGGAGGAGATGTTGACGATGCGGCCCTCACCACGGTCGAGCATGCGCTTCCCTGCGGCCTGGAGCGCGGAGAACACCCCGTGCAGGTTCACGTCGACGACCGCGGACCACTCATCCCACGTGAGGTCTTCGATGCCACGGTGCCGCTGGATCCCGGCGTTGTTCACGAGCACCTCGATGGGGCCGAGCTCCGCCTCGATCTCACCGAAGACCCGGTCGACCCCGGCGTGGTCGGTGACATCGAGCTCCCGCCACAGGATCCCGGCGGGGTTCTCGCCCGCGGTCAGCCCGGGGACGCGGTCGGTCGCGACGACGAGGTAGCCGTCCGCGGAGAGTCGCTGGCCGATCTCCCAGCCGATGCCGGCGGATCCTCCGGTGACGATGGCGACGGGTGCCTGACTCATGCGTGCTTCTCCTCAGTCATACGTTTGCTATAGCAGTCTACGGCCGCTCCCGTCGCGATGTTCCAGCCGAAAGCCTCGAAGTAGGTGGAATATCGCGACCGGAGCTAGGCCAACAACCCGGCCACCACCGACACGGCGTGGGACTCCAAGAGCTCGAGGGCGCCGGGAGCCAAGGGCGTCTGCCAGGACTGATAGGCGCCGCGGTCGTAGGCCTCGCGGGTCGGGAGGTACACGAACCCCGGGCCGTTCGTCAGGTTCATCACCACGATCGGCGTCTGGGGGAACCGCTCCCGCAGGGTCGTCTGCAGCCGCGAATAGGCCTCACCCGGATGCCCCACGATCACGGCGTCCCCGAGCCGCCAGGCCCACACCGGATGCGACACGGTCGGCCCCTCGATGTAACCGTCGCGGAGGTTCCGCGCTCGTCCGAGGCGCTCCTCCCGCGAGCGCGGGTCGATGTCCTTCCACTCCTCGGCGAGTTCGTCCAGGGTGGGCAGGTCGCGCAGCGGCAGCTCGACGGCCGAGACGACTCCCGCCGCCTCCTCGCCGCCGTCCGCCGGGGTCCCTGTCCAGATCGCGAGCGGAGCACCCGACTCCACGACACCGTCCAACGTCAGCTCCTCGCCGGGCACCGGCAAGCCGTCCAACGCCGCGAGCACCGCGTGCCCGAGCGCGCGTCCGTGCCGGTCGGCCACCGCCACGTCGCCGGTGTACTGCTCCCGCGGGGCCAGCTCGCCCGACGCCCCTTGCACGAACAGGCACGGTGCACCGGTCGCGGCCTCCACGATCTCGCGCATCGCGCCGACGTAGTCCGGCGACACCTCGCGGTTCTGCCAGGCCAGGGTCGTCGGATGACAGGCGTAGTTCACCAGGGTCGCCCGCACCTCCCCGTCGATGCTGATCCGGCCGATGGTCACCGTGTCGTCGGCGGTGCCCTGGGGGTTGTAGCCGACGAGCGCGCGGCCTTCGAGGTCGAGCTCGCGCTCCGCCGCGAGGGTGCAGGTGCCCGTGGTCCACTCGATCAGTCCAGGCCGGGCGGTCTCCAGCGCCTCGCGTCCGGCCGCGATTCCCGCGGCGGACAGCGCCTCCAGATACCCGGGGATGAGCTCCCCGCCCGGCAGATGCGCGTCCGCGGCGCACAGCACGGCCCCGGCGTGGGTGTGCGAGAGCGAGAGCATGAGCTGATCGGGTTCGAAGCCCAGACCGTCGAGGATGGCGCCGCGCACGCCCTGCTCGTCGGCGACTCGGCGCCACCACGTGCCGTCGACGGCGAGGAGCACCCGGGGGCGTCCGTCCGCGGCCACCACCGCGAGCGCGGTCAGCTCGAACGGCCGGTGCGCCCCCTCGGAGCGCTCCCAGTCGGCCGGGCCCCAGTTCTTGGCGCGGATGCCGACGGGCGGCGTGATGTCGCGCCGGGCGACGCCGATGCCCGCCTGCGTGCGCGGGATGCGGATGCGGTCTCCGAGGTGCGTCGCCGCTGCCGTGTCGTTCACGCGTGGTCCTCCCTGATGTCCATGATGCCGTCCGTCACGCGCTCGTCAGCACGTCTGCGATGACGACGCGCGGTCCGGCCTCCGGTAGCGCCGTCTCGACGCCGCGCTCGACGGTGTCGCTGTAGAGCAGCGCCGACGGCTCGGCGAATCCGTCCGCCAGCCGTAGTCGTCCGCCGACGAACTGGCTGCCGGTGACGCGGGCGTGGTTGACGCCGGTGCCGATGTCGACGTGCGCCGCGCCCTTCGGCACCGTCGAGGTGACCCCGCTCACCCGCCAGGTGACGACGCCGGCACCGGCGGCCCTGCCCAGCAGAGCCCCGTCCGTGCGCTCCGTGGAGAGCTCGACCCCGTCCAGGGCGATGAGCTGGTCGCGCACGGCGGTCGCGCTCAGGCGCACGTCGCGCACGGATCCGCCGCGGATGGTGACCTTGGCGGCGCCGAGCTCGAAGGGCGCACCCGGCGCCGGGCCGCTGAGGCGGCAGTCCACGAACTCGACCGGACCCGACCCGCGAGCCTTGACCCCGTCGATCCCGGTGATCGTGCAGTCCACGAAGCGGACGGGAGCCGTGACCGGGGTCTGCACGAGCACCTGGTCCTTCGGCAGCGCGAAGGTGGAGTCCGAGATCACGGTCGGTCGCGACGAGCGCTGCGACCGTTGTCCGATCGCCAGAAGTCCCGCAGTGCACCCTCGCACCTGGGCGCCGTCTGCGTTGATGGTCATGGACGCCTGCGGATCGAAGGTGGAGCGGCCGATCACGCGCACGTTCTCCAGCGTCAGATCGCTGATCTTGGTGCCGGCGACGAACCAGGAGCAGACGTGGTCGCGCACCGTGATGCGCTTGGCGGCGGTGCCCCACTGCGCGCCGGAGTTCGCGATGTCCATCAGACCCGAGTTGCCGATGAAGGTGAGGTCGTGCTCGTACTGCCCGTGCGTGGTGAACGGGTTGCCGCCCTGGTCGTCACCGTCGCCGTGGCAGTTCTCGACGATGCAGTAGGCGCTGGCGGTGAGGTCGTTCAGGTGCCGGGCGTTCGACGACGTGCAGTCGCTGACCCGTCCGTAGAGGCTGTAGATCTGCTGCGTGAGGTAGCCCGCGCCACCGTAGAACACGGTCGGCGGGTTCTCCACCGAGCAGCGTTCCGTGGTGAAGTGCGTGTTCCAGCGCCGCATGATCACGGGCCACCAGGTGCGGCTCGCGTGCACGTCGGCGACGTCGCAGTGGATCGCGTACTCGAAGGCGATCGGGTGGGAGCCGGTGAGCTCCCGAGAGTCGGGGAAGGAGCCGTCGGTGGGGCCGTCGAAGGGTCCGGCGCCGAGGAACCGCATGTTCGCGATGCGCACGCCAGCGACCGGTTCCATCTGCCGCCAGATGAGCTTCCGACCCTTGTCGAGCGGCCAGCCGTTGAGGTAGTCGATGCGGATATGGGTGCCGTCGATCTGCTGTGTCACCTGCACGAAGCGCTGGAGTTCGCGCTCGTCCGCCCCTCCGCCGGCGACGGGATCGCACTGCACCGCCCACCAGGAGTCGACGGGGAACCGGGACGCATCGGGCACGGTGACCGCGTCGGTCAGCTCGGGCCAGGCGTCGGCCAGCGCATGCTCGACCACGACGTCCTTCGACACCCCGGTGAAGAACATCACGGCGCCGAACGGGTTATCGTGACCGTTCGGCTCGATGCCGTCGGTCGTGATGACGTGTCCGCCGAAGTCGATCTCGAGGTACGACCGGCTGAACCGGTGCCGCCGCTGGAACAGCAGGTCGGCGCTCGCCTCGATCCGGCGGATGCGGGGATCGTTCACCATCGCCGCGAGCGCATCGTCGGCCGCGGTCTCCGGTCCCGCGATGCCGAAGACCCGGAAGTCGACGGTGCCGTCGTGCTGCAGCAGCCAGCGGCTTCCCCGCGTGCCGGCGATGACCGTACCGCCGTTCGCTTCGATCTTCGCGTTCTCGGCGCCGACGTAGACGAGCAGCCCGGCGTCGCCCGGCGTGCGGTACCCCGCGACGATCGCGACCTCACCGTCGCGAGCTCGGCGACGGGACAGCTCGGCGACGGACTCCGCTCGTGTGAGATCTTTCGCACCTGCCACGACGGGAGCCGCCTGTGCGGGCGCCGTCACGGCGAGGGAGCCGGCCGCACCGAGTGCGACCGCACCGAGTCCTGCCATGAGGGCACGGCGACTCGAGGAGCGCACGGTCTCCTCCGGCACCAGGGGAGTCCGCGCGGTCATGAGAGCTTCTTCTCGGCCAGCAGCACCTCGGCGGGAACCGTGAAGTCCGCTCGCCGGCTCAGCACGAACGCGATGGTCGCCCCGAGCAACGTGAGTGCGGAGATCAGCAGCAGCCCCCAGATCGCGGATCCCGTGGTCTCACTGATCCACCCGATCGCATACGGCCCCGCGAAACCGGCGAGGTTGCCGACGGAGTTGATGAACGCGAGTCCGGCCGCGGCCGCCGTTCCCGTGAGCACCATGGGCGGCAGGCTCCAGAACAGCGGTGTCGTCGAGAACAGCGCCGACATGCCGACGCACAGGGCGGCGAGCGCGAGCACCGGTGTGCCCTGCGCCGCGACCGCGGCCATGAGCGAGAGAGCGGTGATCGACAGCGTGATGCCGATCTGCAGCGGGATGTTGCCCTGCTTCCTGGCGGCACGTTCCCACGGCAGCATGACCAGCGCCGCGCACAGGTTCGGCAGCGCGACGAGCCAGCCCGTCGTGGTGTTGGAGAAGTCGCCCATGCTCTTGAC
>NZ_LSJW01000226.1:0-6356 GCF_001557335.1 Microbacterium sp. CCH5-D1 | reverse complement strand
CCCGCCGCTGACCACCCTCACCGCTCCGGTCGAACAGGCCGCACGGCTGTCGGTATCGATGCTGCTCGATCGACTGCAGAGCGAGCGCATCGGCGCGAGCGCACTCACCCGCCGCCACATCGCCGCGCTGCCGACCCATCTGACCGTGCGGGAGTCGACCGGCTCCGCACCGCGCCGTACCCCTGGAGGAGAATCATGAGCAGAGAACTCAGCCCGCACGTCGACCGACTCCTCCCCGCCGATCCCGGCGTGCGAGAGCTCGCCAGGAGGCTGTACGACGCCGTCGCCGCGGCGCCGATCCTCTCCCCGCACGGCCATGTCGATGCTGCATTGCTCGCCGACGACAAGCCCTTCCCAGACCCTGCGACACTGCTGATCACGCCCGACCACTACGTGCTGCGTCTGCTCCACGCAGTCGGCGTGCCCCTCGACGCGCTGGGCCGGGGAGCCGCGCCCGCTGATCCGCAAGAGGTATGGCGGGCGTTCTGCGCGAACTGGGACGTCTTCCTCGGAACCCCGGTGCGCTACTGGTTCGAGACCTCGCTGTCCGAGGTGTTCGGGGTGACGGAGCAGCCGAGTGCGGGCAACGCCGACGAGCTCTACGCGCACATCGACTCGCAGCTGCGCACCGCCGAGTTCCACCCACGTGCGTTGTTCGAGCGCTTCCGCATCGAGGTGCTCGCCACGACCGACGACCCCGCCGACGACCTCGCAGCTCACGCACGACTGCGCGACGATCCGTCCTTCCACGGGCATGTGCTCCCGACATTCCGTGCCGACCGTTACATGGACCCATCGGCTGCGGGCTGGACGATCGCGATCGCGGAGCTGTCGGAAGCTGCCGGCACCGATGCCGGGAACTACGCCGGGCTGCTCGAGGCCCTGCGCCGCCGCCGCGCCGCGTTCCGGGCAGCGGGCGGCACAGCGACCGACACCGGGGTGCTCGATGCCGGATCGCAGCCGCTCACGAGTGCCGATGCGGAGCGCATCCATGCCGCGGGGCTCCGGAGCGAAGTCACGGCGGAAGACGCGACGGCGTACCGCCGCAACATGCTCTACCGGCTGGCCGAGATGTCGTCCGAAGACGGACTCGTGATGCAGCTGCACCCCGGCGTCATCCGCAACCACCACCGTGACACGCTCGCGCGGTTCGGCCCAGACAGCGGGCACGATCTGCCGGACGTCGCCGCCTTCACGCGGCCGCTCACCCCGATCCTCAACGACTTCGGCACGAACGAGACGTTCCGGATGGTGCTGTTCACGGTCGACGAGACAGCGTTCAGCCGTGAGATCGGACCACTCGCGGGCTTCTATCCGTCCGTCTACGCCGGCGCGCCGTGGTGGTTCCTCGACACCCCCGACGCGATCGCCCGCTACCGGCGGTCGGTGACGGACAGTGCCGGGTTCACGAAGACGAGCGGGTTCGTCGACGACACCAGGGCTTTCTGCTCGATCCCCGCCCGGCACGACATGTCCCGACGACTCGACGCCGGCTACCTGGCGGCACTCGTCTCCGAGCACCGGCTCACCGAAGAACAGGCCTTCGCGTTGGCGCACCGTTTCGTGGACGACATCCCGAGGACGACGTTCCGCCTGCCCGGGGGTACCGCCTCAGCTTCATGACGTGGACGCCTTCGTCACCCTGCGGACGACGTACTCGACGACGTCGCTCTCCGGGATCGCGCGGGGCCGGAAGCGCACACCGGTCGACGCCCGTGGAACCATGCGATCGACGCGGAAGATGCGCCAGTCGTCACGATCGAGATCCCACGCGAGCAGGTACCAGACCGAGCCCCAGCTCACCAGGCGCTGCGGTTCGGTGTGCCGCTTCTCTTCGTCTCCGCCGGGTTTCGTGTAGCCGAAGCGAAGCCGTTCATGGGCACGGACGGCCGCGGCGACCGTGCTGAGCGCCGCGAGGTCGAGCGGGGGTTCGGCCCCAGGAACCACACTCGTCGCCTCACGGATCGCGTCGACGCGACGGCGCAGTCGCGAGGGCATGACCTGCTCGAGTTTCGCGAGGGCGGTGAGCGAGGTCTCTTCGACGCCGAGCCGCCAGGTGGCGGCCACCCCCAGCCCGACGGCGACCGCGACCGCCTCGTCGTCGTCGAGCAGCAACGGAGGCATCGCGGTTCCGGCGGCCAGGCGGTATCCGCCCGCGACGCCGGGGCGCGCATCCACCGGATAACCGAGCGAGCGGAGCTTGCCGATGTCGGCGCGCACGGTCCTCGTGCTCACACCCAGTCGGTCGGCGAGTGCGGAACTCGTCCAGTCGCGTCTGAGCTGAAGCAATGACAGCAGTTCCAGCAGACGGGCCGAGGTCTCGAGCATGTCTGATCCTCTCAGCAAATGCGGAAGCTGGTCTTCCGCATTGCCTGAGAGCGTCAACAGCATGACACAGAACACCTCCCTCAGCCCTTTCCGCATCGACATCCCGCAGGATGCCATCGATGACCTGCACGATCGTCTGACCCGCACGCGCTGGCCGCTCCCCGTTCCCGGACGTGACGATCGCACCGACTTCAGCCGCGGGATCCCGCTTCCCTACCTGCAGGAGCTCGCGGATCACTGGCGCGATGGATTCGACTGGCGGGCGCAGGAGAGGGCCCTCAACGCGCATGAGCAGTTCACGACGGTCGTCGACGGTCAGACGTTCCATGTGCTCCATGTGCGCTCGGCGAACCCGGCAGCCACGCCTCTGCTTCTCAGCGACAGCTGGCCGGCGTCGTTCATCGAGTACCAGCGACTGATCCCGCTGCTGACGGACGACTTCCACGTGGTCATCCCGTCCCTGCCCGGACTGGGGTTCTCGAACCCGCTCTCCGGGACCGGGTGGGATCTGGCTCGAACCGCCGACGCCTACGCCGAGATCATGACGCGCTTCGGCTACGACCGGTTCGCGGCGCACGGCACGGACGTCGGCACCGGGATCATCGGCAGACTGGCCGCGCTGCACCCGGAGCACGTCATCGGCACGCACTTCGCCAGCGACCGCGTGTGGCTCGGGCTGGTCGGCACCATGTTCCCCGCCCCCGATGGTCTGTCCGAGGAAGAGCTCGCCCAGCTCGAGGCCGCACATGCTGCGAGCGCTGCGGAACGCGGCTACATCGGCATGCACAACCATCGACCCGACACGGTCGGACCGGCCCTCACCGACTCGCCCGTCGGCCAGCTCGCGTGGATCGTGGAGAAGTTCAAGCGCAGGATCGACGGCGGGTACGGGGCGCCGGATGTCGACCGCGACCAGCTCCTGACGAACGTGAGTCTCTACTGGTTCACCCGCAGCGGTGCTTCAGTCGCGCAGTTCTTCTACGAGTCGGAGCACGCCCAGCTGGACTTCGTCATGCCCTCCGGGGTGCGCGCCGGCTGGGCCGTCTTCGACGCGCATCCCCTGATCCGGCGCACGATGGATCCCGCCGGTGCGATCGACCACTGGAGCGAGTTCGCCGCGGGCGGGCACTTCCCGGCGATGGAGGAGCCGGAGCTGCTGGCCGACGACATCCGCAGGTTCTTCCGCGGTCTCGCCTGATCCGCTCAGGCACCGTGCGCATCGATCAGATCGCGACCGCGCTGATCGATGCGTGCGGGCGCCTTCTCTCCTGCACCCTGGTCTCGCTGTCGAGCACCGAGAAGCCGGCGCGCTCGAGCTGGTTCGACATACCCTGCACCGACCAGTAGTACGCCGTCGTGACGGCGTGCGGGAAAGGCTGCCCGTCCGCCCCGTCGAAGAAGCCGACCAGCAGATGTCCGCCCTCACGGGTCCCGCGGCGAGCGGCCTCGAGCAGATGCGGAAGCCCATCCGGAGTCGCGTGGATCAGCGAGTACCAAGCCAGCACGCCGCCCAAGGAACCGAGCGGGATGTCGGCATCGGCCAGAGACGCCGTCCGATACGAGATGTGGGGGAATCGCGCCGAGGCGCCGGCGATGAAGTCCGGCACCAGGTCGATGCCCTCGGCATCGGCACCGCGCTCGACGAGGAACGCCGTCCAGTGTCCAGGACCGCACCCCACGTCGAGGATGCGTCCGTCGACGCCGTCCGCCCAGCGACCGATGCGCTCCCGGTCGACGTCATCCATCTGCGCGATGTCGCCGAACAACTCCGTGTACTCGACCGCACGCGCCGCATACCCGTCGCGCACGCGCGCATCCTCCGTCTCCTGCTGAGCCATGGCCCTCCCCGCTCTCGCGATGATCGGACTCCACGCTATCGAGGTCTCGCCCACAGATGGATGTAACACCTGTTACAGTTTCGAGTGTGACGAAATCGGATGGCTGGCTCGTGCTCCTGGTGCAGGTACCCGCATCACCCTCGCGGCATCGCGTCGCGGTCTGGCGCGAGCTGCGTCATTTCGGTGCGGTACCCGCAGGGCAGGGCACCTGGGTCACGCCAGATGTGCCTGCGTGCGTCGAGGGGGTCGACCGGGCGCGGGCGCTCGCACAGCGCGGCAACGGCGACATCCTCGTGCTACGCACCCAGGTCGACGGCGGTGACACCGCCGCACTTCGGAAGCTCTTCGACGCCGCGAGAGCAGACGACTGGGCGGAGTTCGTCGCCGACTGCGCGAAGTACCGCGCCGAGATCGCGCGTGAGATCGAGAAGAAGAAGTTCACGCTGGCCGAGCTCGAAGAGGAGGAGCAGAGCCTCGACCGACTGCAGCGCTGGCACCGCACGATCCGCGCCCGCGACGTGTTCGACTCCGCCTCGTCCAAGGACGCCGACCGCGAGTTGGCCGCGTGCGTTCAGGATCTCGCCCGGTTCGCCGACCTCGTCTACCAGGCCGTCCACGCGTGAGCCTGCCGACCGCCGCCGCACCGGCGACCCGCCAGGTCGCACCGCTGTATGCAGCCGGCTTCGTGACGGCGTTCGGCGCCCACAGCATCGCCGCAGGCATCGGGGCGACCGGCGGGGACATCGGTCTCGACCTCCTGCGTCTGGGAGCGCTTCTGGCGATCTACGACCTCGCCGAGGTGTTCCTCAAACCCGTCTTCGGCTCGCTGTCCGACCGGATCGGCGCCAAGCCGGTGATCGTGTTCGGGCTTCTGGGCTTCGGCGTCGCATCGCTCGTCGGGGTGTGGTCGTCGAGCACGGCAGCCCTCGCGATCGCACGGCTCGGGCAGGGCGCCGCAGCCTCAGCGTTCTCGCCCGCTTCCTCGGCGACGGTCGCACGGCTCGCTGCCCCGGGCGCGAAGGGGCGATACTTCGGCAGATACGGGTCCTGGAAGGGCCTCGGCTACACACTGGGTCCTCTCCTCGGCGCCGCACTGATCTTCCTGGGCGGCTTCCCCCTCCTCTTCACGTGCCTGAGCGCGCTCGCCGTCCTCACCCCGATCTGGGTGGCGATCTCCCTGCCCCGACTCGAGCCGCTGCCTCGACCCCGGTACACGGTCGCCGACCTGGTCCGTCAGACGACGGAGCGGGGCTTCCTCATCCCGACGCTCGTGCTCGCCGCGTCCACCGGCGCGCTCGGTGCGGCGATCGGCTTCCTCCCCGCTCTCGCCAGCAGTGAAGGTGCTCCCCTCTTCGCGAGCATCGCGATCGCCTCGGTTCTGGCGCTGAGCTCGGCACTCACCCAGCCCTGGGCGGGCAGGCTCCGCGACAGCGGCCGCCTGAGCGATCGGACCGCGATGACACTCGGCCTCGCGGTGATCACGGCCGGCATCCTGGTCGCCGCGTTCGTCCCCGTGCTCCCGTGTCTCTACGTCGCCGCCGCCCTGCTCGGCATCGGGATCGGCGTCTCGACGCCTTTCGCCTTCGCGCATCTCGCCGAGACGACACCACCCGAACGGATGGGGCGCACGATGGGCACGGCCGAACTCGGCCGCGAGCTCGGCGATGCCGGTGGGCCGCTGCTGGTCGGAGCCGTCGCGGTGGCGGCGACGCTTCCCTGGGGTCTCGCGGCACTCGCGGTCGTGGTCGCCGCTTCGGGAGCGACCACCCGGGTCCTGCCGCGATCACCGGGAGGAGAGCGGGCGGAGAGCGACACCTGATGCACTTTCGTCGCCGAGGCAGGCCGCCCGATGGAACCGGATCTCCGTGCCGAACGAATACCTAGTGTGAGCAACGACAACGACATCATCCGCGAATCGCTCGAGGCCGCGGAACGGTTCTCCGAGATCTTCGAGCGACATATCGGCGCCGTCTCGGCCTACGTCGCCCGCCGCGTCGGACCGGCTGCGAGCGATGACATCGTGAGCGAGACGTTCCTGATCGCGTTCCGCAAGCGGAGGCGCTACGACTTGACGCGGAGTTCCGCGCTGCCCTGGCTGATGGGCATCGCGACGAATGTCCTCGGACAGCACCGAAGGGCCCAGGCGCAACACTGGCGCGCGCTGCAGGCGTCCGTCGGTCAGCACGACCA
>NZ_LSJW01000225.1:0-511 GCF_001557335.1 Microbacterium sp. CCH5-D1 | reverse complement strand
GTGTAGGTGATGACGCTGCCGGGGTCGACCGCCGTGCCCGCTGCCGGGTCGGCGCTCTTCGACACCGAGAATCCGGGCACGTTCACGGCGTTCGTCGTGGTGCCGGGCGGCGGGGTGATCTCCTCGCCTCCCGGCGGGGTCGCCGTCGCCGTCGCACTGTTCTCGATCACGGAGCCGACGCCTTCGGCCTTCACTGTCACGGAATAGGTGACGGTGACGGTCTGACCGACCGCGAGGGCGCCCGACCAGCTGAGCTTCGCGGCGTCGAACGCCACTGCTCCTGCCGGTGCTCCGGCGACGACCGCGGCGGCATCCTCGTTGTAGGACGCGTAGGGCAGCACCTTGGACAGGTCGTCCGCGATCGCGACCGGGTCGAGCACCGTCTGACCGGTGTTCACGCCGGTCAGCGTGTAGGTGATCACGTCGCCGGGGTCCACTGCCGTTCCCGCGACGGGGTCGGCCGTCTTGGCGAACGTGAATCCGGGCTGGTTGACCGGGTGCTCGGTGGTCG
>NZ_LSJW01000023.1:0-566 GCF_001557335.1 Microbacterium sp. CCH5-D1 | reverse complement strand
CCCCCGCCGTGCAGGCGGGGACGGATCTCGCGGTCTCCGGTGCCAACTGGCCGGCGAACACCCAGGTCTCGGTGCAGCTGTCGGCTCCGGCTTCCGGCCCGAACGTCGGCGGCCCCGTACTGGTCACCACCGACGGTTCCGGCACCTTCACGGTCGCCTACCCTGTTCCGGCCGGCACACCCGCGGCCACCGGCTACACGGTGACGGCATCGGTGGGCACGCAGACGGCGACCGACACCACCGAGGTGACGGACGCCCCCGTGGCCGCCGTCGATGCCGCAGCCACCGTGCAGGCGGGCACCAGCCTTCCGGTCACGGGATCGAACTGGCCGGGGAACACCCAGGTGTCCGTGCAGCTGACAGCTCCGGGCGGCGGCGCGAACGTCGGCGGCCCTGTCACGGCGACCACGAACGCCTCGGGTGACTTCACGCTCGACTACCCGGTTCCCGCTTCTGCGGCTCCGGGTGCGGCATACACCGTCACGGCGACCGCAGGTGCCGTCACGGCGATCGACACCACGGAGGTCACGGCCGCCGCGGCTGTCGATGCCGCTGACACGGTGCAG
>NZ_LSJW01000224.1:0-11917 GCF_001557335.1 Microbacterium sp. CCH5-D1 | reverse complement strand
CCATGGCGCCGTTCGGCGAGCACAGGTTCCGCGAGCCGCAGCCTGTCGCGACCTGGGACGGCGTGCGCGACGCACTGGAGTTCGGCCCCACTCCGCCTCAGGTTCCGTATGCGGGCGCCATCGGCGAGCTGCTCGGCTCGGTGCGGATCGACGGAGACGACATCCTCACGGCGAACGTCTGGGCTCCGTCCGGCGCCTCCGGCGCCCCCGTGCTGCTCTGGATCCACGGCGGCGCGCTCGAACGCGGCACCGCCGCTCTTCCGCTCTATGACGGCGCGGTCTTCGCGCAGGCGGGAATCGTCTTCGTGTCGATCAACTACCGACTCGGCTCGGAGGGGTTCTCCGTCTTGGAGGGCGCCCCACGGAACCTCGGCCTGCGCGATGCGGCTGCGGCCCTCGAGTGGGTGCACCGTGAGGTCGCCGCTCTCGGCGGCGACCCGACACGGATAACGGCGATGGGCGAGTCCGCCGGTGGAGCCATCGTCGCCGGACTCCTCGCTCGGGCGGACTCCCGCGCACTCATCAGTCGCGCCATCATCGAGTCCGGACCACTCCAGGCGCAGACTCCGAAGAAGGCCGGACGTGTGACGGCTCGACTCGCGAAGCGACTCGGAGTACGAGCCGACCGCGTCTCTTTCGCCGCTCTGATGCCCGAGAAGCTGTTGGACGCACGGAAAGCTCAATCCGCCGGATCGTCTCCCCTCGGCGGGGCTCCGGCGTTCCAGTTGGCGATCGACCCCGAGAGCCTTCCCCGGTCACCGCATGAGGTGCTTCGCGAGATCGACACGCCGCTACTCATCGGGAGCAACACCGACGAGTATCGGCTCTGGTTCCCACCGGAGGTGCTGGCAGGCATCGGAGAGTTCAAGCTGCAAGCCGCGCGACTGCTCTCCCGCGTCCCTCGACGTGCGGTGGCGGCCTATCGATCCGCGTTCCCCGACGCCGGCGCTGGAGAGATCCTGGGGCAGCTCGTCACGGACGTGATGCTGCGTGCTCCGTTGAGCCGGGTGGCAGCCGCGCGTCCGGAGAAGACGCACGTCTACGAGTTCGCCTGGCCGAGTCCCGTCCGCGATCTCCGCGCGGCACACGCGCTCGAGCTCGGGTTCGTGTTCGATCGCCTCGATGACGAGGAAGCCGCCCGTCTGGCAGGTCCCGACGCTCCGCGTGATCTCGCCGCCGAGATGAACGCGTCGTGGGTCGGGTTCGTGACGTCGGGCGATCCTGGCTGGCCGGCCTACGGTGACGATCGCCTCACGCGGGTGTTCGACGCCAGGAGCACGACGGTGCCCCAGAGGCGTGCGGCGGCGATGGATCTGCTCCCCGGGTGACGGACGCTTCAGCCTTCAGTCGGTCAGTTCGCGGACGACGGCATCGGCGAGCAGGCGACCGCGTAGCGTCAGCTGCACGCGCCCTTGAAGCGCTGCGAGTGGTTCGACGAGACCGTCGGCGATGAGTCCGGCGACCCTGCTCCTGTTCGCCCTCGGGACGTCGTCGATCGCGATCCCCTCGCGGATGCGGCTGAGCAGCAGGATCCGCTCGAGCGTGCGCGAGTCGTCGTCCGGACGCTCCGTGCCTGCTGCCGGCGACTCGGATGCGGCAAGGCGCTGGGCGTACGCCGCGGGGTGCTTCACGTTCCACCAGCGCAGACCGGCCACGTGGCTGTGCGCTCCGGGACCGAAGCCCCACCAGTCGTTCCCCCGCCAATACGCGAGGTTGTGTCGGGAGCGACGATCGGGCGTGCGCGCCCAGTTGCTCACCTCGTACCAGTCGAAGCCGCCGGCAGCGAGTCGGCCGTCGGCGAGCTCGTACATGTCGGCCTGGAGATCGTCGTCGGGGGTCGGCACCTCCCCGCGGCGGATCTGACGCGCGAGCTTGGTTCCGTCTTCGATGATGAGCGCGTAGGCCGAGATGTGGTCCGGCTCCAGCGCGAGTGCGGCATCGAGCGACGCCTGCCAGTCGGCGAGGGACTCCCCCGGTGCGCCGTAGATCAGGTCCACGCTCACGGCAAGGCCCGCATCCTTCGCGGCGGCGACGGCCGTGCGCACGTTCTCCGGGCGGTGCGTGCGATCGAGGGCGGCGAGCACGTGGGGAACGGCAGACTGCATGCCGACCGACATCCTCGTGACTCCTGCTCGTGCCAAGGTGTGCGCCACATCGAGCGTCACCGTGTCGGGGTTCGCCTCGACCGTGACCTCCGCGCCCGCTGCCAGGCCGAACGCATCTGTCGCCGCTCCGAGCATGCGTGCGAGGTCGCCGGCGGGGAGAAGCGTGGGAGTACCGCCGCCGAAGAACACGGTGTCCATCGGCCGCAGCGCTCCCGCGTCATCCAGCACTCGACGAGCGAGGGCGATCTCCGCGATCAACGTCGACGCGTAGTCCTCCTGCTTCGCCCCGCGCAGCTCGGTCGAGGTGTACGTGTTGAAGTCGCAGTAGCCGCAGCGCACGGTGCAGAACGGGATGTGCAGGTAGGCGGAGAACGGCACATGCTCATCGATCCGAAGATCTGCGGGCAAGCGTCCGTCCGCCGGGGCGGGGTCTCCGAGAGGAAGTGGTCCCGCCATCAGACGGGAGTCGCGTACAGCGGGGAGATCGCCCGAAGATAGCGCGCGAAGAGCTCGCGGCGGCGACGCTTCACGAGAGCGGGGATCGTGCGGTAGAGCAGGCCGTTCGGCGCGTCGAAGGCGCGCACGGTGAACCACACCTCGTCGTTGTCTTCACGCCAGTCAACGTCGAACGACTCTTCTCCGCTGACCACCGATCCGCCGACGGTTCCGAGGACGAACCCGACACGACGGGTCTCCTCCGTGACGGAGATCACGCGGAGCTCGGAGTCGGCGCGCATGCCCGCGACGCGCCCGCGGAGGTGCAGGGTCATCCCCGCGCCGACGAACGGCATGCCCTCCGCGTCGTAGCGCTGCTCGACGTCGCGCTTGCTCGGAGCGATCGGGTTGCCCTCGGCGTCGAAGCTCACGCCCGCATAGGCAGGTCCCGGTGCGGGGCGCACGTCTTCGACCGTCAGGCCGGCAGCGCGCTGTGCCGTCCACGACAGAAGCGCTTCGCCGGCGGTCTGGAAGCGTTCGATCCCGCTGCCGATCCGCCAGGATTCCTCCGCCGGGATGCTGCGCTCCGGCGGGTACTGCATCAGATCCGGAGCATGGGTCGCACCCACGGCCGCATAGTCCACCGTGTCGTCTCGGAAAGTCCCGCGCCGCATGACTTCCACCCTACTTCGGGTTACCTGAGCGAACACCCCCACGCGCCGCGGAGCGTCACATCGTGGCTCAGCGCGAGACCGACGACGCCCCCGCCTCATCCTGAACGATGCGGACATACCGGTCGTGCGTGGCTCGCTGCAGCAGCAGGAGCGCCGGCGCCAGCAATCGCCAGAACCACGTCGAAGGACGCGAGACCGATCGCGCGACGAAAACGCCGTGCTCGTCGATCAGGAACGACTCCTCGCCGTAGATCGGATGCCCAGGACGGGTTTCGTAGCCGAAGCCGTTCTCATCCGCCCATACGACCCGTACGGGCTCCACGAATCGAATACCGAGCAGACGCTTCGCGAGCACGCCCTCGACGCCTGCGGCAGGCGCACCGACAGGGACTTCGAATCCCGCACGGCGCTTGAAATCCCACGAGCTCACCAGCGCGGCGACCGCAGTTCGCGCGGCAGGGCCGACGACCGTTGAACGCTCGGAGAGGCGCATCCCCTTCGGCACCGCGCGGATCGGGCCGCGCGTCATCCCCCGCTCATACGCCGGGAACGGCACCGGTTACTTCTTTTCCTTGCCTTCGACATCGCCGGAGAGCGCAGCGATGAACGCCTCCTGCGGCACCTCGACACGGCCCACCATCTTCATGCGCTTCTTGCCCTCCTTCTGCTTCTCGAGGAGCTTGCGCTTGCGGGTGATGTCACCGCCGTAGCACTTGGCCAGCACGTCCTTGCGGATCGCGCGGATCGTCTCGCGGGCGATGATGCGTGCGCCGATCGCGGCCTGGATCGGCACCTCGAACTGCTGGCGAGGGATGAGCTTGCGCAGCCGCTCCGCCATCATCGTGCCGTAGGCGTAGGCCTTGTCGCGGTGCACGATCGAACTGAAGGCATCGACCTTCTCCCCCTGCAGGAGGATGTCGACCTTCACCAGGTCGGCTTCCTGCTGCCCTGAGGGCTCGTAGTCGAGCGACGCATACCCCTGGGTCTTCGACTTCAGCTGATCGAAGAAGTCGAAGACGATCTCGCCGAGCGGCATGTTGTAGCGCAGCTCGACGCGCTCCTCGGAGAAGTACTCCATGCCGAGCAACGTGCCTCGACGCGACTGGCACAGCTCCATGACGGTGCCGACGTAGTCCTTGGGCAACAGGATGGCCGCCTTGACCATGGGCTCCGACACCGAGCCGATGCGCCCATCGGGGTACTCGCTCGGGTTCGTGACGGTGACGGTCTCGCCGGTGTCGCTCGTGAGCACCTCGTAGATCACGCTGGGCGCCGTGGTGATGAGATCGAGTCCGAACTCCCGCGCAAGACGCTCGGTCACGATCTCCAGGTGCAGGAGTCCGAGGAAGCCGCAGCGGAATCCGAACCCGAGGGCGACCGAGGTCTCCGGCTCGTACTGCAGGGAGGCATCGGAGAGCTTCAGCTTGTCCAGGGCCTCGCGGAGCTCCGCATAGTCGCTGCCGTCGATCGGGTAGATGCCCGAGAACACCATCGGTTTCGGGTCGGTGTATCCGGGGAGCGCTTCGGATGCGGGCTTGCGGGCGTTCGTGATCGTGTCGCCGACCTTGGAGAGACGGACGTCCTTCACGCCGGTGATGAGGTAGCCGACCTCACCGACCCCGAGCCCCTTGGTGGGAGTCGGTTCCGGGCTGGACACGCCGACCTCGAGAGCCTCGTGGTTCGCGCCTGTCGACATCATCTGGATGCGCTCGCGGGGCGACAGGCTGCCGTCGATCATGCGGACGTACGTGACGACGCCGCGGTACGCGTCATAGACCGAGTCGAAGATCATGGCGCGGGCCGGAGCATCCGCGTCACCCCTCGGCGCCGGGATCTCCTGGACGAGCCTGTCGAGCAGGTCCTCCACGCCGGCGCCGGTCTTACCGGAGACCCGCAGCACATCCTCCGGCTTCCCGCCGATGAGGGAGGCCAGCTCCTTCGCGTACTTCTCCGGGTCGGCCGCCGGGAGGTCGATCTTGTTCAGCACCGGGATGATGTGGAGATCGTTCTCGAGCGCGAGGTACAGGTTGGCGAGGGTCTGCGCTTCGATGCCCTGTGCGGCGTCGACGAGCAGGATGGCTCCCTCGCAGGCGGCGAGGGACCGGGACACCTCGTACGTGAAGTCGACGTGACCCGGGGTGTCGATCATGTTCAACGCGACGGTCTGCCCATCCAGCTCCCAGGGCATCCTGACCGCCTGGCTCTTGATGGTGATGCCGCGCTCACGCTCGATGTCCATACGGTCGAGGTACTGCGCGCGCATGTCGCGATCCGAGACGACGCCCGTGATCTGGAGCATGCGGTCGGCGAGCGTCGACTTGCCGTGGTCGATGTGGGCGATGATGCAGAAATTACGGATCTGCGCAGCCGGCGTCGCAGCAGGCTGAAGAGGAGTGAGAGCGCGTGGGGACATGTCCACTCGATTGTACGGTCAGGCGAGGCTAATCCCCGATTCGGCCATACCGGTGATAGTCTCCCGAAGTTGCCAGGGAAAATCCGTGACACCGGATCCCGCAAGCGATAAGACTCCGTCATACACCCCGTGATGGTCGTCGCGTCGCAGAGTTCGGTGGATGGCGATTGTGTATCCAACTGACTCAGCGTTGCGTCGGCAGATCCCGAGCGCGCCTGTAGAAGAGAAAGACTTACCCCCCTTGATCAAGTACCTCTTGCGCCGAGCACTCGGCTGGCTGCTCATGATCGTGGTCGCCACGAACCTCACGTTCTTCCTGGCGTGGGGCTTCCTCGATCCGCGCAGCAACTATGTCGGGCGCCGACCTCCGCTCACCCCGGAGCAGATCGACAACGTCCTGATCCCACGCAACCTCAGCGACAGCGTTCCGCTCATGGAGCGCTGGTGGAACTGGTTCAGCAGCATCCTGTTCCGGTGGGACTGGGGCCTGAGCCCCACGGGCCAGTCGGTCAACGAACAGGTGTCTTACCGCATGTGGGTCAGCGCCGAACTCGTGCTCGGTGCGACGATCATCGCCGCGCTGCTCGGTATCTGGCTCGGTGTCTACACGGCCTCACGGCAGTACAAGCTCGCCGACCGCATCGGGCAGGCGACATCGATCATCACGATGAACCTGAACATCATCGTGGCCGGTCTCGGCGTGGTCCTCCTCGCGATCTCGCTCAACGAGTGGACCGGGGTGCGGATCTTCTACGTCACCGGTTCATCGAGTCCCGGCGTGACCGGATTCTTCCCCGTCATCATCGACACCCTGCAGCACCTGACACTTCCCACGATCGCGCTCGTGATCGTCGGCTACGCCCAGTACCACTTCCTGCAGCGGTCGCTCCTGCTCGACAACATCAACGCCGACTACGTGCGCACCGCCCGCGCCAAGGGCCTCACGAAGGCGCAAGCCGTCCGAAAGCACGCGCTTCGCACCTCGCTCATCCCGGTCGCGACACAGGTCGCCTTCACGATCCCCACGATCTTCACCGGCGCGATCCTGACCGAGCAGATCTTCGCCTGGCAGGGCATGGGCCGGTACTTCCTCGACACCATCAACCAGAACGACATCAACGGCGTGGTGGCCGTCGCCGCCTTCGGCGCCGTGCTGACCGCGATCGGCGCAGTGCTCGCCGACATCGTCGTCGTCGTCCTCGACCCGCGAGTGAGGGTGAGCTGACCATGACCGCCGAAATGATCGATCCTCTCGTCGAGCCGCCAGCGGCCCCGCCGACCGCGGACCGCGCCACGGGGAAGTCGCTGTCCAAGTGGACGCTCTACACGCGACGCTTCATGCGCAACAAGGCCGCTGTGGGCGGTGTGGTCGTGCTCATCGTGCTGGTCCTCTTCTCGACACTGGGGCCTCTCCTGTCTCCGTACGCCGTCGACAGCATGGACTTCCTGGCGCTGAGCCAGCCGCCGTCCGCTGCGCACTGGTTCGGCACCAACGGCGCCGGCAACGACACATACACGCAGACGGCCGTGGGACTGCAGCGATCGCTCATGATCGCCATCACCGTGTCCGTCGGCACGACGGTGCTCTCCGCACTCGTGGGAACGGCGGCCGCCTACTTCGGTGGCTGGTTCGAGCGGTTCGCTCTGCTGTTCATCCACTTCATGATGGTGGTCCCCACCTTCCTGCTGCTGTCGATCATCTCGAACGACTCCGGTGGCGTGTGGTGGGTCATCGCGCTCGTGATGATCTTCGTCGGTTGGTTCTTCCCCGCCCGCATCATCTGGACCATGACGCTCTCGCTGCGTGAGCGCGAGTACGTGCAGGCGGCGCGCTACATGGGCGTGCGTGGCCTGCGCATCGTGACGCGTCACCTGATCCCGAACATAGGCTCGCTGCTGGTGATCAACTTCACCCTGGGCATCGTCGCCGCAGTGACGACCGAGACGGGCCTTTCGTTCATCGGGTTCGGCGTCAAGATCCCCGACGTCTCGCTCGGCTCCCTGATCGGCGAGGGAAGCACGACGATCACCAGCTCACCCTGGCTGTTCTACTTCCCCGCTCTGATCCTCACGTTGCTCACCGTCTCGATGGCGCTCATCGCCGACGGACTGCGCGACGCTCTCGATCCCACTTCGGCTGCAGGAGGCCGCGCATGAGCCCTGTACTCTCCGTCCGCGACCTCACGGTCAGCTTCGCCTCCGAGGCCGGCAGGGTCGACGCTGTCCGCGGCGTCTCGTTCGACCTCGAAGCCGGAAAGACCCTCGGGATCGTCGGCGAGTCGGGTTCTGGCAAGTCCGTCACCTCCCTCGCCGTGATGGGACTGCTCGACGAGAACGCCAAGGTCTCAGGGTCCATCGTGTTCGACGGTCAGGAACTCCTGGGAAAGACGGACTCGCAGCTCTCGGCCATCCGCGGCAACGGCATCGCCATGGTCTTCCAAGACCCGCTCACCTCGCTCACCCCCGTGTACACGATCGGCGCGCAGCTCATCGAAGCGCTGACGGTGCATCGCAGCCTCAGCATCAAGGAGGCGACAGCGCGTTCGATCGAGCTCCTGAAGCTCGTCGGCATCACCGAGCCCGAGAAGCGGATGAAGTCCTTCCCGCACGAGTTCTCCGGGGGCATGCGTCAGCGTGTCGTCATCGCCATCGCGATGGCCAACAACCCGAAGCTGATCATCGCCGACGAACCCACCACGGCTCTCGACGTCACGATCCAGGCGCAGATCCTCGACCTGATCGAGAAGGCCCAGGCCGAGACCGGCGCCGCTGTCATGATGATCACCCACGACATGGGCGTCGTCGCCCGCACCGCAGACGACGTGATGGTCATGTACGCAGGCAAGCCCGTCGAACAGGCTCCGGTGCGCGAGCTCTTCCATCAGACGCGCATGCCCTATTCGATCGGCCTCCTCGGCGCGATCCCCCGCGTGGACAAGGCCGAGAAGGAGCCGCTCACTCCGATCAAGGGCAACCCGCCGCTGCTGATCAACCTCCCGGATGCGTGCCCGTTCGCCGACCGCTGCCCCATCGTGATGGACGCCTGCCGCACGCGTGAGCCCGAGCTGCTGCCTGTGCTCACCGGCGGCGGCGAGGAGCACCGCGCCGCGTGCATCCGCGCGAACGAGATCACCGATGGCGGCCTCCTCGGCGGCCTGCCGGTGTATCCGGTGCGCGAAGCGCCGGAGAGCGCGCTGACCCGCCTGCCCCGCGAGGAGCGACCCATCACGCTCGAGGTGAAGAACCTCACCAAGACCTTCCCCCTGCTCAAGGGCGCGTTCCTGAAGCGCAAGGTCGGCGAGGTGCACGCGATCAAGGGCATCAGCTTCGACGTGCGCGAAGGTGAGACCCTGGCCATCGTCGGCGAGTCCGGTTCCGGCAAGACGACGACACTGCTGCAGATCATGGACATGGTGAAGCAGACCGATGGCGACATCATCATCGCCGGAACGAGCGTCAACGACATCCACAGTCACAAGGTGGAGCGCGCGCTGCGTCGCGACATCCAGATCGTGTTCCAGGACCCGATGGGAGCGCTCGATCCCCGCATGACGGTTGCGGACATCATCTCGGAGCCGCTGTCAGCGATCGGCACGTCGAAGGTCGAGGCTCATCGACGGGTCAAGGAGCTGATGGATCTCGTCGGCCTTAACCCCGCACACAGCGACAGGTTCCCGCAGGCCTTCTCCGGCGGCCAGCGCCAGCGCATCGGCATCGCCAGGGCTCTTTCCACCAACCCGAAGATCCTCGTGCTCGACGAGCCGGTCTCCGCGCTCGACGTGTCCATCCAGGCCGGCGTGATCAACCTCCTTGACGACCTCAAGGTCGAACTCGGCATCTCGTATCTGTTCGTCGCGCACGATCTGTCCGTGGTCCGGCACATCGCCGACCGCGTCGCAGTCATGTACCTCGGCGACTTCGTCGAGCACGGCGACGTCGACGACGTCTTCGACAACCCCCAGCACCCGTATACGAAGGCGCTGCTGTCGGCGATCCCGGTTCCGGACCCCGATATCGAGCGCACGCGCGAGCGGATCGTGTTCGACCCGGCGACGGCGACGTCCCGCGCCGTCCCGTCCTGATCGGCCACGGTCACCGTCCGGTAACGGTTAGTCCGGATTCACTTGCCGCAGGCGCATTCGTGCACCCGGCGAACTATTCTCCCCTTATGACACGCCGCAAGGCGAAAGGAGCACCATGAAGCAGTACAAGCTGATGGGAGCGCTGGCACTCACCGGCGCTTTCGCACTCGCACTCAGCGGGTGCGCTGCCGGCAACACCGGCAGTGGCGACAAGAACGACGAGGGCGACGCCGCCGGGGTCGAGATGTCCAACTACAACCCGCAGCCGCGCGAGAACCTCAAGGAGGGCGGCGAGGTCAACTTCGCGCTCACCGAGATCCCCGCCCAGTTGAACGCCTTCAACAGCGATGCGAGCGCCAACACCACGCGCGTGGCCGCCTGGTACATGCCGCAGATCATCCTCATGAAGCCGGATGGCACGCAGTACAAGAACGACAACTACCTCTCCGAGTGGAAGAACGAGGTCAAGGACGGCAAGACCGTGCTGACCTTCACGTTCACCGACGAGGCGCACTGGAACGACGGCACCGACATGGACTGGACTGCCATCGACGCCACGTGGAAGGCCAACCGCTCGTACGACGAGGGCTTCAACCCCAACGCGACCGACGGCTACAAGGAGATCGAGTCCGTCGAGCAGGGCGACACCGCGAAGACTGCGATCGTCACGTTCAAGGGCGAGTTCGCCTGGCCGCAGATGCCGTTCAACGGCGGCGTCATCCACCCGGCCCTCGCCGACCCGACCGCGTTCAACGAGGCGATGAACGAGAACCCGCACCCTGAGTGGGGCGCAGGTCCGTACACGGTCGACGAGTACGACGCCACCAAGGGCTACATCTCGTTCAAGCCGAACCCCGAGTGGTGGGGCGACGCTCCGCTGCTCGACAAGGTCACGATGACGGGCATGGACTACCCCGCCGGCGTCAACGCCTTCAAGAACGGCGAGGTCGACATGACCGAGACCGGATCGCAGGAGCTCATCGATCAGGTGAAGGACGTCGATGGAGCCGTGATCTACCGCGCTCAGCAGACGGCCAACACCATCCTCCAGGTCGACTCGACCAAGCCGCAGTTCGAGGACGTCAAGGTCCGCGAGGCGTTCTTCAAGGCCATCAACATCGACCAGCAGAAGCAGATCGCCTGGAACGGCCTGGGCTACAAGGAGGACCCGGCCGGTTCGCTGACGCTGTTCTCGTTCCAGCCCGGCTACTCCGACTCCATGAAGGAGGCCGGTTGGAAGTTCGACGTCGAGGGCGCCAAGAAGCTCCTTGACGAGGCAGGCTGGGAGGAGGGCTCCGACGGCATCCGCGAAAAGGACGGCGTGAAGCTCTCCGTCGTCTACCCGATCTGGAGCGACTCCGCGACGCAGAAGGCTCTCGCGCAGTCGCTGCAGGCTCAGGAGAAGGCGGTCGGCATCGACGTCAAGGTCGAGGTTCGTCCTTCGAGCCAGTTCTCCGACGACTACACGTCGAAGAACTGGGACGTCTCGGGGCTCCGCTTCACGTCCTCCGACGCCTTCGGTGCTGCCTGGTTCTGCCAGCTGTACTGCTCGGACTCGGGTCTCAACCTGTCGGGTGTCGGTGACGCTGAGCTGGACGCCGAGATCAAGGACAAGGTCGAGTCGCAGAGCGACCCCGAGGCACAGACCGCTGCCGCGATGAAGCTCGAGCCCGAGATCTACAAGCGCTGGGGCCTCATCCCGCTGTACAACGGACCGCAGATCTACACGGTCCGCGAGGGTCTCGCCAACCTGACGCCTGAGCCCTACCTGGGTCTGGATCTGTTCGGCATCAGCCCGGTCGAGAACGTCGGCTGGGAGAAGTAACACCCTCTGACACGAATCGTGTCGAAGCGGGGCCGGTGGTTCATCCACCGGCCCCGCTTTCCTTATGCTGAACCCGTGAGCGCACAGATCGTCTTCGTGCACGGCATCCGCACCTCGGCCACGATGTGGCGATCGCAGGCCGTCTATCTCGAGGAGCGGGGACACGCCTTCACCGCCGTCGACCTTCCCGGCCACGGATCACGGATGCAAGAGGATTTCACGCTGCACGAGGCGCTGCACACGATCGACGTCGCAGTGCGCGCGGCCGCTGACAAAGGACCCGTCGTCCTCGTCGGCCATTCCATGGGCGGACTGCTCTCGCTCGCCTACGCCGGCGGTGCCGAGGCTCCGCCGATCGCTGCCCTGGTCGCCGCCGCCTGCAC
>NZ_LSJW01000223.1:0-17046 GCF_001557335.1 Microbacterium sp. CCH5-D1 | reverse complement strand
GCTGTCGCCCACCGAGCTCCCGCCCACCCCGTTCCCCGTGGCGGCCGCAGTGGCGCTGGACGATCAGGTCGCCATCGATCCCGTCGCCGTCGCGGTGGCGCTGGCCGCGGAGCTGCTCGCCTCGGGCGGGACTCTGCACACAGGCGTCAGGGCGACGGGGACCAAGGCGTTCGCCGGACGCGTCGACACCGCACAGGGACCGCTCTTCGCCGAACACATCGTGCTCGCGACCGGCACGCCCATCACGGACCGCGGGCTCTACTTCGCCAAGGTGCGGGGGCTGCGGTCGTACTGCGTGTCGTTCCGGGTTCCCGGCGATGTGCCGGAGGGCACGTTCCTCTCGGTCGACGGACCCACCCGGTCGATCCGTCCCGTGACGGTGGCGGATGGCCCAGGCAGCGGAGCCCGGCTCGTGGTCGGAGGCAACGGCCATCCGGTCGGCCGGTCCGACAGCGAGGCGGCCGCAGTGGAGGACCTCGTCGCCTGGGCGCAGCTGCATTTCCCCGGTGCCGAGGAGACGCATCGGTGGTCGGCACAGGACTACGAGTCGCACGACCTCATCCCGTTCGTCGGGGCGATGCCCCGTGGCCTCGGCCGCATCCGCTTCGCGACCGGCTACGCCAAGTGGGGTCTGTCCAATGCGCCCGCCGCGGCCCAGCGCCTCACCTCCGAGATTCTCGGCACACCGCGGCGCGATCGCCCCACCTGGGTCACGACGATCGGCACGCGCCTGACGGTTCCCGCCGACCTCGGTCGCGGCGCCGTGGAGGGCGGAAAGGTCGCTGCCGCCCTCGCCTCCGGGTGGGTGGACGCGGAACGGCGCCGCACGCCGGTCCCTCAGCCCGCGGAGGGCGAAGGGGTGGTCGCGAATCGCGCGGGGCGTCCGGTCGCGGTCTCCACCGTCGACGGCGTGACCCGGGCGGTGGGCGCCGTGTGCACGCACCTCGGCGGAGTCCTCAGCTGGAACGACGCGGACTGCACCTGGGACTGCCCCCTGCACGCATCGCGCTTCGCCCCGGACGGGACGCGCATCGAGGGTCCGGCGCTCCGCGACCTCACCCCGCTGTCGTCGGCGGACCCGGAGTGACGTCGGCCGAAGGGGGCGGGCCGTCCCACCCCTGCTGCGGTGTGTCCCCGTTCTCGCGGAACACGTACTGCGACACGAGTTTGCGCTGGCTGCTCGACCAGTCGATCGCAGGACGACGCTGCTCCGGCGGCAGGTAGCCCAGCCGGTAGACGGCCATGAGCTCGAGGTCGTCGGGCACGCGCAGCAGCTCGACGATCTCGTCCCACCGCCCCGGCACCTCCATCGGGAACGAGATGAACTGGATGCCCATGCCGAGCTCGACTGTCGTGAGCCACACGTTCTCCATCGCCGCGCCCATGCTGAACACCGAGTAGAACGACGACAGCTGTCCCGGTCGGTACTCGCTGCGATCGAGCATGACGCCCAGCAGCAGTGGTGATCCCGCGACGAGCTTCCGGTTCTCGGCGCCGAGGGTCTTGGGCACTCCGAACGTGTTCATCAGCGTCTGGCCGCGCTTGGTGAACACCTGGCTCGTGAACGGTCGGAGCGCTGCGGGCAGCTTGTCGAACAGCATGCCGCTGCGCTTCTCCTCCATCTCGGCCTGACTGAAGCGGAAGTACGGCTTGTAGCGCTCGAAGAAGGTGCCGTTCGACATCGCCTCGGTCATGCTCTCGCCGGAGATGCGGGCGATCTGCTCGATCGTGTCCCGGCTCTCGATCACGACGAACCGCCAGGGCTGACTGTTCAGCTGCGACGGCGCACGCCCCGCCGCCTCGAGAAGGATGCGCTGATGCTCTTCGGAGACCGGGTCGGGCAGGAACGCGCCGTTCGTGGTCTTACGGCGGCGGATGGCGTCGAGCAGCTCCATGCGTTTCACTTCCGGTCGGCGGTGGACCGCGAGAGCAGCAGCCCCGCGATGATGAAGGGTGCGGCCGTGAGGGCGACCACCGGGTGCCGTCGACCGTGCGTGCCGAGATACGGGATCGCCGCAAGCGGCGCGGCGACGGGGAGCAACGCGAGTGCGGCGCGACGACTCTGTCCGCGCGGGCGGCCCCACAGTGCTGCGCTCAGCGCCAGACCGGTCGTGAGGCACGTGGCGATGTACAGCAGGTGGTGCAGCCACCGGAAGTTCCGTGTGTCGACGACCCGCGCCGCGACGGCCGTGCCGAGAGCGCAGTTCGCTCCGTACGCCGTTGCCGCGGCGACGAACAGCGGCGCCGCGTTCGTGCGCCGGGGTCCGTGAGCCATGCCCCGACCCTACGCCCGGGGCTGCTCTGCGATCGCCCCCTTGCGCCCCGCGCGCCCGTTCGGTACGGGCCCGACGCACTTCCGGTCGCGATATGACAGCCGAAACCGTGGCTGAGGCTGGCATATCGCGACCGGAGGGGGCGACTCAGAGGTTGCCGTCCGCGTAGATGCGAAGGGCGTCGCGGACGAACTCCGCGCCGTGCGTGCCGCCGGACGACGTCGCATAGTTCGCGCCGAAGCGCGGATCCGCGACGTACATCTCGCCGAGGCCGATCACGTACGCCTTGACGTCTCCTCCGGGCGCGGCCGCAGGAGTGCCGGGGATGCCCGTGAGCCACTCCACGTGGCGTCGCGCGATCTCCTGGGCTTCGCGGGAAGACGGATCGATGCCGCTCTCCGCCGCCGCGATCCAGTCGCGTCCGAGGTCGGACACGCGCTTCTGCCACTCGCCGCGTTCGGAGTCGGTCATACCGCGCCACCAGCTGTCGCCGTCGGCGTATGCCTTCTTCCCCCAGCGTTCCTCGACCTCGTCCTTGTACTTCGTATGGTCGAAACCGTCGAACATGTTCTCTGCCATGAGGTTCTCACCTCCTCTCAATGCCGTGATGGTGGATTCGACCGACGCGATCTGTCGCGCCAGCCTGGTCTGTTCGTCGCGCAGCAGCGCGAGATGGGTCTCGAGCGCCGAGGCCTCGACCGCCCCGGCGTCCGCGCTGGATGCCGATCCCAGCACCTCCGCGATCTGCGGCAGCCCGAGTCCGAGCTCCCGCAGCAGCAGGATGCGCTGTAGACGTACGAGGGCGTTCCCGTCGTAGTGCCGATAGCCGTTGGACGCGATGCGCGACGGCGGCAGCAGCCCGACCTCGTCGTAGTGCCGGAGCGTGCGACTCGTCGTACCCGCCAGCCGCGCGATCTCCTGGATAGACCAGTCGTCCTTCTCCATCGCCCCTCCGTTCTCCATCGCCCCTCCGTTCCTCGCTCAACACCCTCGACTCTGCCCAACACCTCGACTCTAGAAGTTGACGCAGCGTCAAGGTCAACCACGCTCCGGTCGCGATATGTCAGCTGAAAACGCGCGGCAGGGTGTCATATCGCGACGGGAGAGGTGAGTGCCCTTGACAAGAACGAGATATATCGTGTTATCGTGGCAACACACGATATATCGTGACCCCAACCCAGGAGAAGCAGACATGACCGAGAAGTGGCTCATCGCCCCCGGCGAGGAACGTGTCATCGACATCGAATCCGTCACCCGCCTCAAAGTGGGCCTCGTCGGCGGACAGGTCGACATCATCGCCCACGACGAACCGGGCATCCGCATCGAGGTGCACGGCGTCACCACCAAAGACTTGCGCATCGAGTCCCACGACGGCGAGGTCGAGATCGACCACCCGCAGCTGGGATGGGACAACTTCCTCGAGGTGTTCCGCAACTTCGGCTCGGGCGGCCCCCGCGCCGAGGTGAGCGTCGCCGTCCCCCGCGCGATCGCCCTGAACCTCGGTGTCGTCAGCGCCGGCGCCCTGGTGTCGGGACTCCGCAACGACGCCTGCCTCAACACGGTGTCCGGCGACATCATCGTCGACACCCTGATCGGCGACCTCACCGTGAACTCCGTCTCGGGCGATGTTCAGGTGCGCGGACTCACCGGCTCGATCAGCGCGAACAGCGTCTCGGGCGACGTGGCCGTCACGGGCGCCGTGCGCCGGGCCACGGTCGACATCGTCTCCGGCTCCACGCTGGTCGATGCCGCAGGAGACGTGAACACCATCACCGTCAACTCGGTCTCGGGCGGGACCACCGTGCGTCTGGACGAGTCTCTCGCCGCGAACTACGTGATCCGGTCGCTGAGCGGACGCCTGCTGATCGACGGCGTCGAGCGCAGCACCTCAGGCCCCAGCAACTACACCGGCACCACCGGGGAACTCGCGGGGCGCTTCGTCGACCTGCGCGCGAACTCCGTCTCCGGTGGAGTGACCGTGCTCCGCCGCTCCCCCGCTTCGATCGCCGACGACCCGGAGTGGGAAGCATGAGCCCCGCGGTCTTCTCCCACGGCGACCTGCGCCTGTATCTGCTGTCGCTCCTCGCCGAGGCGCCCCAGCACGGTTACGGCATCATCCAGTCGCTCACCGATCGCACCGGTGGCACCTACACGCCGAGCGCCGGCACCATCTACCCGCGACTCGCGAAGCTCGAGGAGGAGGGCCTGGTCTCCAAGACCGTCGACGGCCGAACCACCATCTACTCCATCACCGAAGCCGGTCGGGCCGAGCTCGCCTCGCGCGAGGGCGACCTCGCCGGCATCGAGGCGGGACTCACCGACTCCGTACGACTGATCGCGAGCGAGGTGCGGCAGAGCGTCAAGGATGCGATGAAGAGCCTCCGCGCAGATCTGGCAGCGGCGGAGAAGGATGAGCGGAGCGCGGCGAAGAACCGTCCACGCACGGCCACCGACGACTCCCGTCTCGTGAGCCGCGAGGAGATGCACCGTGCGGATGCCGTGATCAACGCCTTCCGGGCCAGGGTGCGCACCGACCTTCGCACCCACATCGCCAAAGGCGGCACGCTGTCCCCGTCGATCGTCACCGAGCTCGAGGAAGCCCTGGATACCGCAGCCCGCGGCGTGACGGTCGCACTGAGCGGCTCCGGTTCCTGAACAGCTCCGGGTCCTGAGCCTCCGGGACCCGAGTCCCCGATCAGACGGAACCCGCCCGACCACACGGAACCCGCCCGACCAGAAAGAAGGTGTCGGCATCCATCGCGGATGCCGACACCTTCTTTCTGGTTCTCTGTGCGGTCGGACGGACTACTTCTCCGGCCAGATCTCCTTCTGCTCGTCCGGCACCGACTCCCCGAGCGGCACCACGAGGACGGAGCGATGCTGACGATGGGCCAGACGAGCGGCGACCGACCCGGTGAAGAACTCCCTGATGGACTCGCCGATGCCGCGCTTGCGAGTGCCCACGACGATCAGCTGGGCGTCGAGCTTGTTCGCGAGCTGCTTGATCGCCAGAGCGGGGTCTCCCACCAGCTGCCGCGCCGTCCACGTGATGTCCGTGCCAGCGAGCATGCCCGCGGCCGCCGCCTCGACCGCCTCGAACTCCGCAGCACCGGCATCGAAGTTGATGTCGATCGGAGCCGAATGCACGTAGCCGTCCGGGTCCTCGTACGTGACGAATCGAGTGACGTCGACATGCGCGACCACCAGCGGCGCACCGAGCAACCGCGCATAGCGCACGGCCTCGTCGATGACGTGTCGGTCCTGGTCCACCTGCATGCCGACGATGACGGCTTTCTGCAGCGCCGCGTTCTGTGCGGCCTCGTCGGAGGGAGTGGAGGTGTCGTCGGTCATGAAGATCGTTCCCTTCAGCAGCCTGGCGTCAGCCAGAGGGGCTTACCCGCGTGCTATTCTGAATGCTACTCTTACCGGCTTTGATCCGGTGTCGTGAAAAATGCCGCGGGCCTCGAACCCCGCCGCTTAACTCGTGAGGGGGTCTCGCGCATGGGCCGTGGCCGTCAGAAGGCGAAGCACACAAAGATCGCCCGCGAACTCAAGGCGTACAGTCCGTCGGTGAACTACTCCGCGCTCGAGCGCGAGCTGGGTCATCCGACAGACGAAGACGCATATGTCGACAAGTGGGCAGATGACTACGCCGACGAAGATGAGGACGAACTAGAGAAGGCCTGACCGCCCCTCTGTTCGTGACACCCGCACGACGTGCGGGTGTTTCTTCGTGCTCCGGGGTCGGCAGCTGAGAGGATCTCCTCATGCCTCGCGTCGTCGCCCTCTACCGTCACCCGATCAAGGGCCTCACGCCCGAACGACGTGAGTCCCTGACGGTGCAGTCCGACGGCAGAGTCGGCGGCGATCGCGTGCTCGCGTTCCGGTTCGCAGACGCGACCGAGCCGGAGGACCGCGACGGTTTCGACTATTGGCCCAAAGCCAAGGGGCTCGCCCTCCAGGATTTCCCCGCGCTCGCCGCTCTGCGCACGAGTTACGACGACGGGAGCCGCCGCATCCGTATCGTTCACGCCGGTGCGACACTCGTCGACGCAGGCATCGACGAGGAGGGGCGCCGGGAGATCGCGGATGCCGTCGCCGACTTCGTCCTCGCCACCCCCGAGGGTCGCCGCCTCCGACGGCCGGGCCGCCTTCCGATCGTGCTCGTCGGCGACGGCGAGACGTCCCGCTTCCAGGACCGCTCGCGCGGCTACGTCTCGGTGCACAGCCGGGGCAGCATCCGCGCACTGGGCGAGGCGCTCGGGATGAGCATCGACGATCGGCGATTCCGTTCGAACATCGTGATCGATGACGCCGACCCGTGGAGCGAACTCGAGTGGACGGACGAAGTGCGCATCGGGGAGCTGTGCTTCCGCGCCGCCGGCCCCATCGTGCGCTGCCTGGCGACCCACGCGAACCCCGACGACGGCCGGCGGGACGCGAAGGTCCTCACCACCCTCACCGGAGCGTTCGGCCAACAGGAGCCGACCCTCGGACGGCTGCTTCTCCCCGGCTGGCCGGCCGCGGATGACGACGGCGCTCAGCACGGTGGCGTCGTCCACGTCGGCGACGAGCTCCTCGCCCGCTGAACGCCACGCTCGAACGGGCGGGTTGCTCGATGTCAGCGCTCCCTTTCCGCATCGCCTTTTAGGCCGAGAGGTCATCATCTCAGGCTTGTGAGCGCAAACATTTTCTGATTTGATGTGCATGTGATCGACGGCGCCACGACGCCAATCCCCCGCCCAGGGCGATCCGCAGGAACATGACCTCAAAGAGGAGAACAGCATGGCAATCACCCCTCGCTTCACCCGCACCGCCGCGATCGTCGCCGTCGGCGCGGTGTCGGCCTTCGGCCTCGCAGCCTGCTCATCCGGTGATTCCGGAGACGACGGCGCCGGCGGCGAACCCGTCACGATCGAGTACCTGCACCGTCTTCCCGATGGAGAGGGCATGACCCCGACGTCCGAGATCGTCGATCGCTGGAACGCCGAGCACCCCGACATCCAGGTCAAGGCGACGAAGTTCGACGGCAAGTCGAGTGACATGATCCTCAAGCTCGAGACCGACGTGAAGGCGGGCAACGGACCCTGCCTCGCGCAGACGGGATACTCCGAGGTGCCGCAGCTGTTCGTCAAGGGTCTGCTGCAGGACGTCGCGGACGAGGCCAAGAAGTACGAGGACGACTTCTCGGCCGGAGCCTTCAGCGGCATGAAGGTCGGCGACGCCATCGTCGGCCTCCCCCAGGACACCGGACCCCTCGTGTACTTCTACAACGAGGCCGAGTTCCAGGCGCTCGGGCTCTATGCCCCGAAGACGCTCGACGACCTGACGGCGGACTCCGCCACGGCAGCAGCTGCCGGCAAGTACGTCACGGCGTTCACCCCCGATGAGGCGCAGAACTGGCTCGCCGCCCAGTCGGCTGCGGCAGGCGACACCTGGTTCAGCACCGCCGGCGACGAGTGGAAGGTCGACGCCGAGGGTGCGGGCTCCGAGCGCGTCGCCGCGTTCTGGCAGGGCCTGCTCGACGGCAAGCAGACCCTCGCGACCGAGCGCTGGGGCGAAGGCTTCACGGCCGCCCTCAACGACGGCAGCCTCATCGGCCACGTCGGCGCGGCATGGGAGGCCGGATTCCTCCTCGACTCGCTCGACGGCACCCCGGCAGAAGGACAGTGGCGCGTCGCCCAGCTCCCCGACTTCGGTGCCGGCGCCATGAGCGGCCCCGACGGCGGTTCCGGTGTCTCGGTCATGAAGGGCTGCGAGCACCCCGCCGAGGCGATGGAGTTCAACGACTGGTTCAACACACAGGTCGACGACCTCGCGTCGCAGGGCCTCGTCGTGGCCGCGAAGGGCGACGTGGAGACCCCCGAGAAGATGCTGCGCCAGTTCGGCGGACAGGACGTGCTCGCCGAGCTCGGCACCGCCACCGAGAACCTCAACCCCGACTTCCCCTACGCGCCGGGCTTCTCGACGCTGTCGAAGATGAACGAGACCGCAGCGGCAGCCGTGGCCGGCACCGCGACGGTCGCCGACATCTTCACCACGGCGCAGGACACGGCAGTGGCCTCTCTGAAGGACCTCGGCCTCCCGGTCGCGGAGTGACCGGGCGAGAAGGCATCATCGGATGATCGACGGCGGAGTGCACGCGCAATCGTGCACTCCGCCGTCGTCTTGACACCGAGAGGCGACACCATGGTCACAGTGACCGAGACGCGGGGCGCGGCACCGGAAGCTCCGCCGCGCAGCCCCACGGATCCGACCCGCAGACGCCGGTTCGGAACCCGGAGGGAAGGCCTCACGGGCTGGCTGTTCATGACGCCGTTCGCGGTGCTGTTCGTACTGGTCTTCCTGGTCCCGATCATCGTGTCGATCCGGTCGTCGTTCTTCGCACAGGTTCCCGCGGGTGACGGACTCTATGGCGGCGGTGAGCTCGTCGACACGTTCGTCGGTCTGGAGAACTTCATCACCGCCGCGACCAACGGGGCGTTCTGGACCGGCATGGGTCGCGTGGTGCTCTATGCCGCGCTGCAGATCCCGGTGATGATCCTCGTCGCCCTCGGACTCGCCCTGCTGCTGGACTCGTTCATCGTGCGCCGTCCCACCCTCTTCCGGCTCTCCTTCTTCCTCCCCTACGCGGTTCCCGGCATCATCGCGGCGATGATGTGGCTGTACCTCTACACCCCGGAGGTCTCACCCTTCCTGCCGTTCCTCCCCGAGGGCACCGACTTCATGGCGCCGGGAACGATCCTGTTCTCGATGGCGAACATGACGACCTGGACCTACACGGGGTACAACATGCTCATCTTCCTGTCAGCACTGCAGGCCGTCCCCCGTGACCTGTACGAGGCCGCGCGCCTCGACGGCGCGTCCGGCTTCCAGATCTCGATGCGCATCAAGGTGCCGCTCGTGCGGGGAGCCGCGCTGCTCGCCGTGCTGCTGTCGATCATCGGCACCATCCAGCTGTTCAACGAGCCGGTCGTGCTGCAGGCCGCGAACTCGTGGATGGGCAAGGACTTCACGCCCATGATGCTCACCTACAACACGATGATGGGCGAGATCTCGCCGTCCGGCAGCGGCCCCGCATCGGCATACTCCCTGCTCATGGCTCTGATCGCGGGTGTGCTCGCGATCGTGTACGCGCTGCTGCAGCGCCGGAAGGGCGACGCATGACCACCACGCGCCTCATCACCACAGGAGCTTCCCCGCGCCGACGGCACCGCAGACCGCGCGACGTGGACGCCCCGCCACCCTCGATCGCCCCCACACCGGCCGCTCGGGCGTTCGGCATCGTCGCGCTCGTCGTGGCCACGCTGTACTTCCTCGTGCCCGTGTACTGGCTGATCGTCGCGTCGACAAAGAACAACACCGACCTCACGTCGACCTTCGGCTTCTGGTTCGCCGACTGGAACCTCGGCACGAACTACGACAGCCTCATGAACTGGACACAGGGGCTTTTCTGGCGGTGGGTCGGCAACTCGATGCTGTACTCCGTGAGCGCGGGCGTCATCGGCACCCTGTTCGCGGTGATGGCCGGTTACGCGATCGCGAAGTTCGCCTTCCCCGGCAAGCGCATCGCGGTGGGTGTCATCATGGCGGGGCTCCTGCTCCCGGTCGCACTGCTGACCGTTCCGCTGTACATCGAGTTCCAGGCGCTCGGACTCACCAACACCGTCTGGGCGATCATCATCCCGTCTGCGGTGTCGCCCTTCGGCGTCTTCCTCGGAATGGTCTACGCCCAGTCGTCGGTGCCGACCGAACTGCTGGAAGCCGCCCGCATCGACGGTGCCGGCGAGGCGCGCATCTTCTTCACGATCGTGATGCGGCTTCTGGGTCCGGCGATGGTGACGATCTTCCTGTTCATCTTCGTGGCCACGTGGAACAACTTCCTGCTGCCGCTCATGATGATCTCGAGTCAGGATCTGAAGCCCGTGACCCTCGGGCTCTACGGGATGGTGAGCTACTTCGCCCCAGACAAGGGAGCCGTCATGCTCGGCGCCCTGCTCGGAGTCATCCCGCTCGTGCTGTTGTTCTTCGCCCTGCAGAAGTACTGGCGCTCCGGCCTCGCCGCCGGCGCTGTGAAGGGCTGATCCCTGGTCACTCGGCTAGGACAGGCACCTCGACTGCGCAATGGCAGGAGGCTGCACGCGCGAGCCTTCGGTCATGCGTGATGAGCGGGCACCCGAACACACTCGCGAGCGCGACATAGGCGGCGTCGTAGGCCGTCATGTTGCGGCGGAGTGCCAGAATGCGCGGAATGAGCGGCAGCGTGGGGTGCAGTTCGACGCGTAGCCGTGTGAGGTCGGCGGCTGCGGTCTCGAGTGCGGCATCGGCCAGCGCACCTCCTCGATTCAGGCCGCGCAACACATCCTGCGACATCGCAACAGGCCAACGCGCTGCGCAGGGGCAGTGCTCCGAGGAATCGGGACAGCCCGATATCGACACCGGTCGTGCAGGAAGCCTTTCTCGAGTGCGCAGACGAACGGCCCGGAGGCGGGATGCCTCCGGGCCGTTCATGCGTCTGCTGGTCAGCTCAGGCGGCGCCTCCGCAGCCACAGGGTCAGGCCGAGGCCCATCGCGAGCAGGGCCGCGAGCGCCGCCCCGGACCAGATCGCGCCGTCGGCACCGGTCGTCGCGAGGTTTCCGCCGCTTCCACCGCTGCCTATCGCAGCCGTGACGGCGAGGTCGCCCCGAGCCAGCTCGACACCCTGAGCATCGGTCGCGACGAGCGCGTGCGCGCCAGCCGGTGTCGACGCCGGGATCGTGACGGTCGCGACCGCGTCGCCTTCTGTTGACACGGTCACCTCGCCGATCCGCACGGGCTCGGAGTGCAGCCACAGCTGCACCAGCGCATCGGCCTCGAAGCCGCGCAGCTGCACCGTCAGCGTCGCGCCGGCGGAGACAGAGCCGATGGAGGCCGTGACGGTCGCCTTCTTCCCCGGCTTCGCCTTCTTGACCTTCAACGGTGCGCTCGCGAGTTCGGCGCCTGCCGCATCCCGCACGATGACCCGGTGCTTCCCGACCTCGGTGTTCGTCGGGATCAGCAGCCGCGTCGTCAACGCACCCTCCGCATCGACCGTGGCCTCCGTCAGTCCGGAGCCGTCGAGCCAGACCGAGACCGTCGACCGCGGCGCGAAGCCCGTGAGCGCCATGCCCACCGTCTCGCCGGCGCGCACCGTGTCGCTGTCGAGCCCGAGCTTCGGGTCGATCACCGGGTTGCACGCACTCAGGTCATCCGCAGGACGGGTCGCCGGGGCGTGGCCGGCCCGCGGTGCAGAGGATCCGTAGACGGCCATCTCGGCGACTGCGGCGAACTGTGTTCCCGAGATCGAAGAGAGCGCCGTCACGCGGATGTAGCGAGCCGTGGTCTCCGCGAAGTCCACGTCCTGCCACTCGGCGACGTTCTTCCACTCCCCCGAGGCGACGGGTGTGTACGCCTGTCCGTCCGTCGACACCGCGACCTCGTATCCCTTGATGGGTCCGTTCTGGTTGGCACCGCGACGCAGGTACGAGATGCCGTCGACCTGCTCGGCAGCACCGAGGTCGAACGTCAGCACGTGCGGGTACGAGGTGGCCGCCGAACTCCACCGACTGTGCCAGAACGTGCCGGCGTTGCCGTCGAGCATGTTCGCGGCAGCGCCGTCTTCGCCCGAGGTCTCCTCCGAGCTCGCCGTCGCGGAGATCTGCGCGTTGGGGATGCGTGCCCGCGAGGACACCGACACCTCCTGGGTCGTGCTGACCGTACGCACATCACAGTCGGCGAGATACGTCGCCGCTATCCCGATGCCGACCGTCGTACCCGCCGCCTCTGCCGGCGCGGTGACCAGCCAGGTGGTCTCCACACTGTCGCCGGCCGCGACCTCGTCGAACAGGTTCGACGAACCGTCGGCGACCTCGACCACATAGCCCTCCGGAACCTCGAGCTGCACGCCGATGTTCTCCACGGCGATCGACTCGCTGTTGGTGAAGGTGGTCGTGAACGCGGTCTGTGCCCCGGGGCTCAGGACGCCCGCTTCGCCCGAGACGGTCGCGCAGGGCGTGCCGCCGGACGTGGGGCCGAGGTCGGTGACGGTGAAGTCGTCCAAGACGAAGTCCACGTCCGGTCCGCCCACGCGCTCGAGTCCCACCCAGGTGTAGTCGCCGCAGCCGACGATCACGTCCTGCGAGAACGGCGTCGTCTCCAACGCCTGCGTGATGCCGGTGCGACTGAGCGTGGTCGAGGTGACCTTGCCACCCGCCACCGCATCGGTGCCGGTGAGCCAGCGGTACGCCCCGCTCGCGCCGGCCTGATAGTCGAAGCCGATGCGGTACGAGTGCCCGGCCTGCAGCGGCACGAGCGTCGGATCCGTGCGGTAGACGACCCCGCTGTTCTCGGAGTGCGACATGAGCGAGTGGTCGCCGTTGAGCGTCGTGTCGACGGCCAGACCG
Organism: Microbacterium sp. CCH5-D1; assembly: GCF_001557335.1. NCBI lineage: Bacteria > Bacillati > Actinomycetota > Actinomycetes > Micrococcales > Microbacteriaceae > Microbacterium > Microbacterium sp. CCH5-D1. The sequence goes on along the minus strand of NZ_LSJW01000223.1, from coordinate 4,351 downwards.
GCGAGGGGCCCCGCATCGAACGGCTTGGCGGTGTTGCGCCACTCGCTGCTCGCGTACGGGTCATGCCGGCGCGAGATGCTGGTGCGCGGGTCGTCGATGCCGTTGGCGTCGCCCTTCACGAACGGTCCCCAACCCGCCTCGTTGCCCTCGAAGTCGTTCGAGTACACCTTGCCGGGTGCGAACGGGCCGGTGGTGTCGGCGGTGACGCGGGCATTGTCGATGCGCACCTTCGCGTCGCCGGCGACGGCACCGATCGAGACCCTCACCTCACCGGACGCCGGAGCGAGGAACGACGTCGAGCCGCGCTGGTAGTACTGGCCCGCCTTGGAGTCGGCGCGCATGTAGTTGTACGTCGGGGAGAGGTTCCACGTGCGCGTCACCGCCCCGGAGCCGGTGTCGACCGAGACGCTCACGTCACGGGTCGCGGTCGGATCGATCTGCACCTGAGCCGAGAACGCGTACCGCTGGCCGGGGGTGAGCCCGGTCACGGTCTGCGAGATCGACGAGGCAGCGGGGCCGAACACGGCGATGTTGTCGCCGCGGGACTCGTTCTTCGCACCGCCGAGGTCGGTGCGCTCGATCGTCACATCGCCCTGCGGGTTCCACACATCGAGCGAACCGGAGTTGAACCCCGGGTCGTCGAGACCGGCATCGCGGTACTCGACCGCCGCGCGCTGTGCGCCGCCCTGCGGCACCACGACGTAGGCCGCGCCCTTGTCACCACTGAGCGTCAGCTCACCGCCGTTCGCGGTGGCCGTACCGACCTTGACGCGGCCCTGGTCACCGAGTTCGAAGACATCGAAGGTGGTGTTGCCCCGGAACGCGTCCGTGAGACCGAAGGTCTTCTCGCCGCCGGATGCGGAGTAGAAATACATCTTGTCGGCATCGACGGGCGAGCCGGCGTCCTGGTTCGACGCCAGCGACTGCCACGGAAGCAGGTAGGAGTCGCCGCGCAGCACCGTCGCGCCGTCCATGGTGACGACCCTGGTGCTGCCATCCATCCGCACGGCCACACCATCGGTCAGAGTCGCCTCCGCACCGGCCTCGTAGGTCAACAGGTCGAAGTGCTGCAGGAACTTGGTCGGCAGGCTCTGCGTCCAGATGTTGTCGATGAAACCGTCCCAGTTGCGGTTGCCGACCCATCCCTCGGCGTCGACCAGACGCTGCTGGCCGAGCAGTGCGTCGTTGTTCCAGACGTCGGCCTGCCCGTTCTGGATGAAGCGCACCATCGTGGAGTTGATGCCCTTGTTGGTCACGCCCCCGTAGCTGAGGTCGTTCGGCCAGTGCGACCAGACCGTGCTGTCGACGAACTTGTCGCCCCACTCCGTCGCGACCTCGAGGTCCATGCCGTTCAGCTCGTCCGCGAGCTCCTCGGCGACCCACCCGTTGGAGTAGTACACGTCGATGTAGACGCCGCTGAGGCCGGGGACCTCGTCGCGCAGCTGCTGGAAGCGGTCGAGCACGCGCCCCGTGCCGAGGTCGGCCTGCTGGTTGATGTAGTACGACTGGTCGAGCCAGTTCCAGCCCGGCTTGTAGGGCGCCGCTCCGTCGATGATCGCGGAGTCGAACGCGTTCGCCTGCGGATACATCTCCGTGGCGTTGACGTGCACGCTCATGTCGGCGTTGAGCTTCGCCCCCTCGTCGACGAGGTTGTTCAGGTCGGTCAGCCCACCCGCGCGCTCGTTGTAGTTCCCGCCGTAGTCGGTGTTCGCGGAGTCATGGCCTTCGCTGCCGTAGCCCTTGTTGAGCACCCACTGTCCGAGGCCGTCGGTCTGGTTCGCGATGCGCTTGGTGTTGTCGAGGGTGAGGTCGAAGTAGTTCGTCGCGCTGGAGGCGAAGTTGAACGGGATCCTGCTGACGACGCGCTCTGCGACCCGGTCGGCGCCGAGACGCGGGGTGTCGACCTCGCGGTAGCGGATCGCCGCGTCCTGCCAGTCGACCGCCGCGTCACCGTTGCGGTCGGCGGCGAGGAGCACCGTGACCTTCGGCAGCGCGTAGGTGGTCACGCGGCTGTCGACGGCGGTGGTCGGGTGGATCAGCCAGGCGCTGGATCCGATCTCAGCGGTGCGTCCCGCCGTCTCGGTCACGCGCGTGGTCAGGCGCGTGTTCCAGGAGGCTGTGCCACCGGATGCCTGCGTCGTCGCGTTGGTAATGACACTGCCGACGAGCGCACCGTTGCCCAGGAAGGCGAAGGCCGCCCCCTTCTGGCCGGTGGCCGTCGAGGCGTTGACCGCGATGTGCTCGTCGGCGTTCTTCGTGCTGTCGGGGCTGATCACGGTGCGGTCGAGCGCTGCACCGGCATCCGCGGCGCTCACGGAGAGGAACGCGTTGTCCGGGAGTCCGAGCGTGGTCACGGTGGCCCCGCCTTCGACAGCGGTGACCTCGAACCCGACGGTCCCGTCCTTCGCGACGCGGATGCTGCTGCGCACGGTCACGTCGATGCCGGTGAGCGTCGACACGTAGTCGACCCCGGTCGCCGAGGATGTCGAGGTGGTCGTCGACGGATAGGTGGTGCCGTTCACCGACCAGGTCTTCGCGGAGCTGCGCTGGCCGGCGATGCTCTCCCCGCCCACCCGGTATCCGGTGATGCGGGGGAACTCGGTCGACACGATGGCTGTCGTACCGCCGGCGGCGATCTCGACGGTCTCGTCGGTGTCGGGCGTCTCCGGTTCGGTGACGATCGGAGGCAGCGGCTCGTCGGAGAGGACCTCGATCTCACCCGCGCCTCCCCCGGTGGTGCCCTGCGCGTCGATCACGAGCAACGCCACGTAGCGGCCGTCCTTGGCGGAGTCCAGGGTGATGCGCTGCTTCTCGTCGTTCGCCGTCGGTGCGTGCAGCGTCGCCGTTGCCGAGGCCGCTCCCCATCCGCCGGCGGCCGGAGAGTTGCGCGCGACATCCGCGTCATCGGTCACATAGACCTCCACCGTCTTGGCGGCGACGCCCTGACCCTTCTTGACCGAGTAGTCGAGGGCCTTCACCGAGAGCGAGCGCTGCAGGTCGACGACGATCCAGTGCGGGAACGGGGCGTTCGCGGAGTACCGCGATGTCCACTGCGTCGCGAAGTCGCCGTCGAACGCCCCCAGCGCGGTGCCGTCGAGCGACGGCGGCGCCGGATAGGGGTCCGACTCGCTCGAGACCGCGTGCAGGCGGTAGTCGGTCTTGGGCACCGGAACGAGGTCGGCGGCCTGCGCGGCCGTCGCCGGGGTGAGCACACCGCCGATTGCGAGCGCGGTCGCCAGCACGGAGCTGAGAGCGACGGCGGCGCGGGGCGGTCGGGAAGGTTTCGACACGTCTTGCCTCTCGATCGGAGCGACGTCGGGAGGAGGGACGCCCCGGTGCGCCGCAAGTGGTCATCGACGATCCACATCGATGTTTGCGCTATCACTGTAAGCGCACGTGGTCGCCTATATCAAGGCTTTTCGCTAGGCGAGCGCAAACATGCCTCGAAGTGCTGCGGCAGCGAAACCCATTCTCCGCGCCGAGACCCACCCTCACAGCCGCCTGAGACGATGGGTCTCGGCGCGGAGGATGGGTCTCGGAGCAGCAGCAGAGCGGTCAGGAGCCGATGAACTCCTCGGTCTCGCCGAAGGAGGGCTGCTCGCGGATCTCGACCGTCGCGCCGAGTCCGTCGGTGTCGAGCACCACGATCTCGTTGCGGCCCGTCCGCCACAGCGGCGCCGGTGCGTACAGCGTCTCCTGCGGTCCGACCTTCCAGTACCGGCCGAGGAGGAATCCGTTCAACCAGACCATGCCCTTCGAGCCGTCGGGAAAGGCGAGCCAGGCGTCGAGCGGTTCGGCGATATCGAACGAGGCCACGGCGACCCCGTCGGCGGCGGGGTCGGCGGAAGGGGAGGTCGCCGCAGGAGCGTCGTGCGGGATCAGTCGATGCGTCCACCCGTTGACCAGTCGGCGACCGATCATCACGCCACGCATGATGCCCTTGCCCTCGCCGGTGTAGGGGCCGTAGTTGATGCGCCCCAGGCTCTCGACGACGATGACGAGCCGGCCGACGCCACCTTCGCGCGGCAGGGGCAGAGACGTCTCGCCATCACGCTCGAGCACGCCGAGCCGAGCGCCGTCGAGGAACACCACTGCCCGGTCGCGCAGTCCGTCGACAGTGAGCGTCGCATCGGCGGGGAAGGACACGTCGGCCTCGTAGGCGACGAGCCCGTCTTCGGCGCCGAGCTCTTCGAAGGTGCGTGGTCGCGGCGAGACCTCGCCTGACGTGGGAAGCGAGGAGACCAGCTCGCTCAGGGAGGAGCGACGGTCGAGCGCTGCGGTCGCCGCACCCTGCCGCCGCGGCGCCGCGGGCACAGGCGGAAGAGCAGCTGCATGGAGGGGCGCGAACATC